>CAYJJL010000160.1:0-5302 GCA_964370455.1 uncultured Faecalibacterium sp. | reverse complement strand
TTTATAAAAAATTAAAACCTCCAACAGTGCGTGTAATCGCTATATGTTCGAGTTTTGTTTAATATTTGATAGTAGAGATTCTACCGCTTTTTGTTAAATATAATAGTTGCGATTATAATGGCTATAATAAAAACTACATAAAACACACTTGATGCAATTGAAATTGTGGGCAGTAGGGTATAATCAGTATATATTATTACTTGCGCAGTTGATAATATACCTTGCAAAAAATACGCACTAATACACCAACATAAAGCAAGCAGTTTGCTTTTTGTATTTTTAAAAATCATAATAGTTTTTATGGAAAGCAAAACATAAAAAAACCAAATAATAAAAGTTATAATAAGGTGTATAGAAAAACCATTTTGATAAGTAAATGGATTAAAAATCATGCCTAAATTTGCACCTGTTATAGCTGGAGTTAATATCATTAAAATTGCAATAAACCAAAGCCATGCAATTTTTAATCCGATATGTGTATTAGTTTTTAGGCAAATTATTCCAGTTGTAATTAGCAAAATACCAGGCACAACTAAAATAAAACCTAATAATAGCGAAATTACAGCGCTAAATAAACCTATGCCTAATAAAATAAACCCTATAATTTTACGTGTACTAGTTTCTGCTTGTGCGCTTTGTTTCGTGCTTTGTTTATCATGGGGTGGCGCTTGTGTTTGTGGTGTGTTAGCTTGGCTTTGGTTTTTTACTAAATCATCTAAAGATATAGCAAATAATTCGCTCAATAAAACTAAGTGTTCTAAATCAGGCGTACTAGTGCCTGTTTCCCATTTGGAAATAGATTGTCGAGATACGCCTAGTTTTTCAGCTAAATCACTTTGAGATAATTTGTTTTCTGTGCGTAGTTCAATAATTTTATTTGCTAAATTCATATTAAATGCTCCCTAATTTTGTTTTAAGTAATGTTTAGATAATATCAATATTACTGTTAAATGTCTACCAATTATAGTTGGAAATTTTAGCAACCATTAGTTGCAAGTAAAATTGTTATTATTATTTTTAAATAAAAAACAAAATATAAGCAATTAAATAATTATAGATTTTTATAACGTTTATTCTTCACTTTGCTCTAAAAAATATTAGTGTTTACTCATTGTATTTTAGGATTTTTTAATACTGTGTGTTTATTTATTGACAGTTTTTCCAGTTTATTTGAAACCAGTTCACAGCTGGGTTATTTTGCTGTTTTGCGCCAGGCGTTGTTCTGCCATTATCAAATATTTTAGTAAGTTCTGTTTTTAAATCTTCTACAATTTCGGGGTGATTTTCAATTATATTTGTTGTTTCGCAAGGGTCACTGTTTAAATCATAAAGTTCAAATGTTGTAGGGTAAACCTCGCCATTATAGGTTGCTTCTAGCAGTGGTAAGCAGTGCCCACCATCTTGGCAAAGATTTAACTTATAACCATTTTTAACAATGCCTAAATGTCCGCTTAAACAGCTGTAAACAGTAGCTGTCCTAGCACATTTACCAGTTTTATCCCATAGTTTTAAATTGCTGAATGAATCCTCAGCGGTGTTATCGTTTAATTTTGTACCAAACATATCCGCAAAGGTTGCAAAAAAATCTGCATGGCAAATAATATCATCACAAACAGAATTTTGAGCTATCATTTTAGGGTACGAAACAATAGTTGGCACACGATGCCCACCCTCAAAAAGCGATATCTTATTACCTCTAAAAGTGTAGCTAGGATAATGCCCGTGGCTTTGTAACAATGGTATATCAGCGACACCAGAGCATCCGTTATCACTGGTAAAAATAAATATTGTATCCTCTGCGATACCTGTTTCTTTTAATTTTGATGTAATTTGCCCAACCATATCATCAACTTGCATTACAACATCAGCATATGCATTTATGCCAGATTTACCTTTAAATTTTTTGTTAGGTAACAAAGGGCCATGCACAGCAGGGGTAGGGTAGTATATAAAAAATGGTTCATCAGCTTTTGAGTAATCATCAATTAAATTCAAAACTTTATCGTTCATATCATCTAAAACTTGTTCGTGGTCAAAACCAGGTGCAATTGGACCACATTGCCATTTTTGCTGCATTTTTGCACCTACTCTATCAACATGTATTTCGCCAGATAATGCGGTTGGTTGTTTAAGCACTGCATCGTTTTCTATGTAGGTATAAGGTGCTTGGTCTAGTGAAGCAGCCATACCAAAAAAATAATCAAAACCATGTTGGTTTGGACCATTTAAAATTGGTTTTGTAAAATCGATATCAAGTGCTTCCACCCAGGTAGAGGTTAATGGCGCAATGGTTATATCTTTGTTGTTGCGCAAGGGTACATCATCATATAATTTTTGTTCGCCAAGGCTTGCGTTTTGTTTAAAGTTTTTGTTTAGTTGCAACTGTAAACCTAAATGCCATTTACCTACACATGCGGTATTATATCCATTTTGTTTAAATAAATCAGCCATAGTCATGCGTTGTTCTTCAAGCAGTGGTAGGCTGTCGCCAGTAATTACAGAGTATTTTAAATTTGAGCGAAAAGCATATCGGCCTGTCATTAAGGCATAGCGTGAGGGTGTGCAAATTGCAGATGCAGCGTGAGAATCAGTAAATTTCATGCCAGCGTTTGCAAGTGCATCGATATTAGGTGTTTTGATTTTGCTTTCAGGGTTAAATGCGTTTATATCACCATAGCCTAAATCATCAACAAACATTAGTATTACATTAGGTTTTTTCATTTAAAGTCCTTTCATTTATATGCTGTTTTAGCGTTTTAATCAATATCGTGTTTTAATCCATTTAAAAATATAAGGACTATTTTTAAAATATTTTCCTGCGTTATTTTTATATCACGGTTACTTTTATTGGCAATAAATGCAGTAGAAATAGAGTTTTGTATAAAGTGAATAAATGTGTAAACATCTTTTTCAGTAATACCTTTGCCAAGTGGTAAAGTTTTTAAAATTTCTAAAAATGCGTTTTGATTATCCTGTTTAAAATCTAACCTTAAAAGGTATATTTTATCTGCTAAGTGTGCAGGGTTTTCAGATATTAAATATAAAAACAGGTTTCTAAATTGAGGGTTTTGATTAAAAAAAATATAACCTTGTTTAATATATTCAATAATGTCATTTTCGTAATTGCCAGTGTCTGTGTATTTGGTGCTCATATGTAGTTTATATTCGTTAACACATGTTTGCAAGCAATAAAGATAAAGCTCATCTTTATTGCTAAAATAATGATATAATATACCTTTTGAAAGCTCGGCCGCTTTTGCAATATCGCTTATTGATGTTGCAAAATAACCATTATTGTTAAAAAGTTCAACAGATGTAGTTATTATTTTTTGTGGTGTTGCGCTTGTTAAATCCTTTTGCTTCATAAAAACCTCTTTATTGGGTGTGTGGTCAACATATATATTTTACATCTTTTTGACCAATTGGTCAATGTGTATGTAAAAAAAATAAAAGGCAAGCTGATGAAATACGCAATAGCGTATTTCATCAGCTATTTTAATTTAAATGATTTTCAAAAAGAGTATCATTGTTACATAATGTTTTTTTAGCTTAAGATAATAATTGATATCATTGAACGTAAATATTGCTTTTACGAATTTGAATGGAGGATAATATACTGATGTTTGTCATTTTAACTTATTTGTCTATCGTTTGCATGGAATCAATATATAGTTTAACTTTTTCTAAATCCTTTAATTGAAGTTCAAGCGTTGAATTTGTTTTACTACCTTTATTCCTGTTGTTCGTTCCCAAAGAACCACAATGAGCAAGAGGGAATACACTAACATCATTAACAGAAACAAAACCTTTCTCAATAATTTGATTGTAGCGGCCTAATGTATGTTTGGTATAATCTTCATCGCCCAAAGATTTCAATGCACCACAAAAAGTCGATTTACCAAGGCACAAAATAACTTTTGGGTTTAGGATATCTACTAACTCATTAAAGAAATATTTAATCTCATCAGTCAGCCATTTAGCGCTATATCCACCACTGATACCCTCTGTAAGTCTGTAGTGTGGTATTAAATTTGTAAAGAACAAATCGCTGTTTTGTACATTTAAGTCGTAACCAATACTATCGAATAAAGTTGTTAAGTTGATATTAGTGGGATTTGTTCCCAGGTTGTAAGGTTCTCCGTTCAACACTCGTTGAATTGCTTTTTCTGCGTCGCTAACACCGCCCCAATCTTGACCTACAAGTAAAATTTGTGGGGATAGATTGCCCTTGCCTTGCCAATATGTCCAAGTATTGATTTCTTTACACATATCGGTGAACCCAAGTTTTATTTTACCATAGGTAATTTCGATTTTGCAATGTTCAGCAACCTTGCGACACAGATGATTATAACGTATTTGTTTAACGTTACAATCATTTTTTTGTTTTAATGTTTCAAAAATTTCCTCAACCCAATCAAAATTAGCTTCAGAATTTCTGTCGTGCTTTAGGTAAAATATATCATCTAGCCAATCTATTAAGAATAAATTGTTTCCCATTCCCAAGTAGGTTAACTTCCAGTTTGAATTTTTATCGTGTATAAGGTCATCAGCTGACGCTTTAAAATATTTTTTAAGTTTAGTAATTGTTTTTTCATCATCTAATCGAGCAGTATACGTCTTGTTTTCAAGTGTTGCGATGATTATAGTTCCTGCATCACCACCCATCGCACCGCTTGCTGAAATAGAAAATGCAACGATTTGAGAAGCAAACTTTTCATTGATTGTTTGTAATTCTAAGTAAGTTGAATGCATAATAACCTCCATTTTAATTCAAAGTGTACGTTTGGTGATGAATCTGTGATCGATGTTGAGTTCTGTTAACTTTATATCAGTGTTGTCACACCAAATATCAGTTAAATATTTTCTCTTTTTTGCGTAGGCAGTAAGTTTTTTAATTCTATCAAGTTGGTAATAACTCAAGTTGTCATATTTATCTGGTTGGTTTTAGAATTTATTAATCTTGTACCTACATTGCTGATTCCATTATATCACAAAGCAAATGTCAAATGTGGCATTCGTAAAAATGTTTTGAGAAAATTTAGATATTTAATTTTGTTTGATTTTAATGATTGTTTTTAAAACTGATATCAAATTTACGAAATAGCTATGTTGATTTTTGACTAAATGCGAAAAAAGTGCACTGCTTATCTGTTAAGATAAGCAGTGCACTTTTTTTGTAAAAGCAAGTAAAATCGAAAGCATAATTATGGAAAGGGGCTATAATAGCGTGCCTTTTGTTTTATTTGCATCTTTAGTAAGTTTGTGTTTTACTGCTGTATAATGGTGGAATTGCAAAATTAGC
>CAYJJL010000159.1:328-5317 GCA_964370455.1 uncultured Faecalibacterium sp. | reverse complement strand
CATCGGCGGTACCCAGCGCCAGATGCTTGAACTTTCACGGCATTTGGACAAAACATAATCATCATTTTAATTAGGTTTAGGTAAATATCACCAACTATTTTTGTACTTATAGCAAGTTCAGGCAACGCAAAGCCAAAAACTATGCCTAGCACAAAGCCAATGGCAACGCGCAAAAACAGGCGGTCTTTCCGCATGATTGATTTTAACATTTTAAATTCCTCTTTCTTTTCTAAAGACACTATTGCGTCTTTTACTAACTTTACCATTATACATTACTTTACTGTAATAAACAATAGCTTTGCATTATAAAAATATTATGGTATAATTATTAAAAATAACTAAAAAAGAGGTATCCAATGCAATCACAATTAATTTCAAAAAACAAAGGTCTGATATACGTTTTAATATCAGCCCTTTTATTTAGTACTGGCGGTTTATTAATAAAGCTTTGCACCTGGTCGCCCATAACCATAAATGGCACACGTAGCATTATTGCCGCACTGTTTTTATTTGTTATCTTAAAAAAAAGCAAACACGTTTTTGTTTTTAACCGCCATACCATAGGTGCAGCCGTTGTTGCCTCGTGTATGAATTACTCTTTTGTAACCGCAACAAAGCTAACCTCTGCTGGTAATGCCATTGTTTTACAATTTACACAGCCTGTTTTTATAATTTTGCTTACATGGCTAATATTTAAACTACGCCCTAGCAAAGCCGCTATTGTAGCTTGTGGTGTAATTTTTATAGGTATTCTTTGTGCTTTTTTTGATCAACTTAGTTTAGATGGTTTTTTAGGCAATATACTAGCTGTTTTTTCAGGTGTTACATACGCTATGATATTTATGTTTAAACGCATGAAAAACGTTGATTTTGAATCCGCTATGCTTTACTCTTTCGTATTAAGTTTTTTTGTGTGTTTACCTTGGCTTTTTGCTGAGCAAACATATCCACCACAAAACATTTTAATGGTGTTTTTACTTGGTACATTTCAAATGGGGCTTGCATATTTTATGCTTGGCAAAGGGCTTAGCGTTATTTCGCCTATTACCGCCTCGCTTACTTCAACCATAGAGCCTGTTTTAAACCCTATACTTGTAGCTGTTTTTTATGGCGAGCAATTAGGCATATTAGCGATTATAGGTGGCATAATTGTTATTAGCACCTCCACTATATATAATATATACGAAAGCAAAAAGGAAACAGCCGCAGCGCATGCTGACAAATAAAATTTAACTTAATACATAAACAACAAAAGGGCTATGGCAAAATTAATTGCCATAGCCCTTGTTAAATTTTACTCTCTAATTGCGATAGAACTTGGGAAAACAGATGGTGATGTGCCGTTATTTTCAGGGATATTAGTCGGTGGGTTAATGTAACCACTAATTGTTGCACCCTCTGTGATAGATATTGTTGAAGCTTTAATATCGCCTATGATATATGCATCAGCCTCAAAAATAGCCTTGCCTGAAACCTCTATGTTGCCTTTAACTTTACCATTAGTGCTTAATGTGTGTGAAACAACATCGCCTATTAACAAGCTATCTTTATCAAAAGTAACATCGCCCTTAGAAACAACATTACCCTGCATTTGTGAACCTGAGAATATTACGTTACTGCATTCTAAATCGCCTAAAATTTTACCGCTAACGTCAGCGTTTTTGCCAATGCGAACATCGCCCCTAACATCGCCATATACTTTTAAGCTTGCAAATGAGCGTATATTACCCTCGATAACAGTATTTTTAGATATAACTGTTATTTCGTCGTCGCTCTCTTGTTGTGCTGTTGTTGCGTTAATCTCTTCCTCAGTTTTTGGATACTCAGCACGTATTGTGCGGAAAGCAGGTGCCGAACCTTGCTCTTGGTTTGCATGGTGTGGCTCACTTGCTTGATGCGCTGATGTATATTGTGCTTGGTGGAATTTTGGCGCATGGTGCTGTGGTGTTTGCGCTGGTTGTTGTGGTGCGCTAGCTTGTGTATTTGCTTGTGTTGGCTCACTTGCTTGTGGTGCTGGTGCACTAGCTTGTTGTGTTGGTTGTTCTGGTTGAGCTACACGGTGTGATGCTAAATCATGCAATTTTTGAAATTGTGCTGATTGATATGTATGTTGGCTTGCCTGTTGTGGCTGCGCTGGTTGTTCGGCTTGCTCTTGCGCTTGGCTTGGCTGTGATTGAGCAAACTGTGCATATCTCGCTTGTAAGCCTTGTATAGCCGATGGTTTTGCTTGGTTTTGCTCTGTTGGTTGCTGTGTTTGGCCTTGGCCTTGTTGTGTAAAGTCTTGCATCACTACGCTCTCTACCTCTATTTCTTTATTATTTAAGCTGCTTTGTAGTATTTCTTCAAAGTCAGTGTTTTCTGCGTTGGGTACATCATCTGCCTGTTTTGCTTCGCTTGCAGTTATTTCAACAGTTGCTTGTGTGGTTTCCTCTATTTGCTCTTCAACACTTGCTACTTGCTCTTTGTTTTGCTGTACTGTATGTTCGTCAGTTTCCTCTATTACTTCATCTATAATTGCTTCAACTTGTATTTCCTGTGCAATAGTTTCTTCAATAACTTCAGTTACTTCTGTTTCTATTTGCTCTGCAATTTCTTGTGGTACTTGCTCATCTTCGGTTGCTTCTTGCATTATTTCTTGCACTACTTCTTGTTCGGTTTCTTGTACGGTTTCTTCTGCCACTTGCACCTCAACTGTTTGCTCTACTTCGCTTTCAACAGCTTGTGCCATTTCTTCCGCTAATAATCTTTCAAACTCTTCGGCTTCTTCATTTGTAAAACCTTCAAGCTCTAAACCATTATTTTCGCCTTGGGTTATATCTTCAGCCTGTTCTTCAGTTGTAGCGCTTGCAGTTTCAACCACTTCTTGTGCTATTTGCTCAACTACTTCAGTTTCTATAATTTGTGCTATTTCTTCAATTACTTCATTTTCAGCAGTTTGTGTAACCTCGGCTACTTCTTCGGTTGCTTCCTCAATTACTTGTTCAATTTCGGCAACTTCTGCGTGCGCTTCCCGTGCTACTTCGTGTTGTTCTGCGCTTTGCATTTGGCGCATTTTCATCAGTTTTTTAAGTGCATCAAGCTCTGCTCTTGTATCGCTTTGCGGCTGTGTATTAACAGCTACCTCTACTGGTTGTTCAGTAGCTAGTGTTTCAAGCTGTTGAGGCTGTACGGATTGTGTTGCAACAGGTGTAGCTTGTGTATCTTGCAAGTTTTCGGCTTGGCTATTAACAGTGGCGTCGCCCTCACCAGGTTGCATTTGCAGCACCTCTTTCATAGCTTGCCTGAAATTATCTTTTATGCTCATCCTTTAAACTACATTCCGCCGTACTTTTATGGCATTTATTCAACAAATCCAAAAACAATAGGTTTAACTTCATTAGTTAATGGTTTTAAGTCATATCCTTTTTCTTTAACATGCAAAATTATATCATCTAAGGTTAAAACTGTAGTATAGCTCCATGCGGCATCGTGCAAAAGCACAATTGCTCTATCCTTACCCTCTAACCCATCTGTAACGCTATTGTAAATTGATGTCCACGTAGCATCTGCATCCGCATCCTCTGCGCTGACATTCCAATCGTAATAAACAAAGCCACGCCTTGTCATCTCTGCTATTATTTGCCTATAAATATCTTGGTTGTGACCATTTATGCTACCACCAGCAAACCTAAATATATCCGCCTGAACGCCTGTGGATTCATAAATAAAATTGTATATAGCATTAAAATCCTCTAAAAACGTTTCAACGCTATCGTAAATTACATCGTAATCGTGGGTATAAGTGTGTACTGCTAATGTGTGGCCATCTTCAACTATTTTTCGCAATATTGCAGCGCTGTTTTCACTAGAGCCTTTAGTTACAAAAAAAGTTGCTTTTACTTCATGTTTTTTTAATATAGATAATACATTTAGGGTCACATCAGAGGGGCCATCATCAAAAGTTAAATAAACAGTGTTTGTCTCCATAATAAAATCATCAGGGGCTGTTGCGTAAAGTTCGGGGTAAAGTGTTGCGTAATATTCTCGCTGGGCTACTGTCATATACTTTGATAATGTAAGTTGCTCTTCAATATTAATATCATAGCTTTTTAAAGCTGCTAGTAGCTCATCTGATGGTATTTCTTGCTCTGTGATATACTGAGCAATTTCATCTAAAGTTGGTTCGTGCAAAATTTCATCTGCTAGAGCGGTTGTTGTTTCCTCTATGGTTTGCGACATAGCTTCGACACTTTTTTTATATTGCATATTTTGTACAAACAAAACAATTGCAATGGTTGCCGGTACTAAAACCATCATGCAAAACACAAAATATATTAGGTGCTTAAAAAATCTAACACTTCCTAGGTACATAACATAATTTCCCTATAAACAGTTCACACTACATATAGTATAATAATAGGTATGAACTGCACTTTCTTAATATAAATATTATCTTTAATATGATACATTATTTGCAAAATAATGTCAACTGATAATATGCACTAAAAGGCAAAATGTTGTAGTTTTGTGTAAAAACAATAAAATAGGCTGTGGCAAATCAATTTTGATTTACCACAGCCTATTTTTATTATTATAATGTAAAACTAACTTCTCTGCCTGTTGGTTTATATGGTGTTAATTTAACACCTGCTTTTTTAAACATAACTCTCGCAGCAAAGCTAGAATCTGTATCGTGATATTTATCGCTATAATAAACTACCTCTTTTATACCGCTTTGTATAATAGATTTTGCACACTCGTTACATGGAAAAAGCGTTACGTAGCAACGTGCACCTTTTAGATTATTATGTGCGCTGTTTAAAATTGCGTTTAGCTCAGCATGGCAAACGTACATATATTTAGTTTGCAGTGGCTCACCCTCACGCCCCCAAGGCATTTCGTCATCGTTACAACCAATAGGCATACCATTATAACCCATTGATAAAATTTTGTTTTCATCGCTAACTAGGCAAGCACGTTCTTGGCTGTTGTTATCCTTACTGCGCATTG
>CAYJJL010000159.1:0-318 GCA_964370455.1 uncultured Faecalibacterium sp. | reverse complement strand
TAGCCGTTAAGGTTGCTATACCCATAAAGTATTCGTCCCAGTTTATGTAATCCGAGCGTTTCATGCAAATCTCCTATAAAAAAATCATCAAATGTTAGTTGCGAAAAAAGTGTTTTATAACAATTTTATGATATCATTTTGCTCAGTTTATGTCAAGCAATGTCGCTTTACATAGATAAAGCATAGCCTAGAGAGCCTATGCCAATTTTTATGCCACAAATTTGGTTAAAAAGTAAAAAACGCCTGCAAAAAACATTTAAAACCTCTGAAAAATACCAACCTGCACAAATTTACTTGTGAAAGTTTGGAGCGCAAAAA
>CAYJJL010000158.1:0-5418 GCA_964370455.1 uncultured Faecalibacterium sp. | reverse complement strand
TTTTAGCTACTGCAAAAACTCTTTTTTGTTTTAACTTACTTTATATATTTTAACTGTGCCATCTTCAAAAACTAGTGGCAAAGCCTCCAGTTGCTCGCTAGATCCCTCAAATTGTGATGAGTAAACTAGATATGTAATGCCGTTTTCCTCGCAGAGTGTTTTTATTTCATCAACGCTAGTTTGAGCATTAAACAGTGCATCGTTTACAGCAATGCGCTGTTCAACTATATCCCAACTAACCCCCATGTTTGAAATAGCATATTTAAAGCCCTCCATATAACCTTGCATTCCAGAAAACGCACTGTAAACGTTAGAAAGCCCCTCTTTATATCCTGAGTGTGTGCGATTTGTCGCAAACATGTCATCCTCTATTTGAACACTGCGCAAATACTCACCCGCTAGTTCATCCTCGCTTTTAACGATATATTCATATGGATATTTTGGCAAGATATCATAGTGGAATAAATATTGGCGCAAACCTGAACCTAATAGGTTTACATATAAAAATACAGATGTTGCAACACTTGCTATTAATAATAGGTAAAAAGGTGCATTTTTAATATTAATTTTATCAAACTTAAATTCTTTAACCGCAATTAAAGTAATAAAAAACAATGCTATATATAAAAAGTAAACTTGGCTAAATGCTTCGTGGTAACTGACAAAAAACGCCACAAAACCGCCAACGCCTACCGCATAACCAAACAGCTGTGGGAAATCCAAACTTTTAAAATTAAATAATTTTTTAACACCGCTTAAAGCAAAAATTGGTAAGGTAAAAGGCGCTATACACACACTTTGTATAAGCATAAAAACAGGTAATGTAAAAATATAAATGCTGGGCATTTCAATTTCAAGCCTATATAAAATATTTTTAAAGTAACCGCTTTTTAAAGTGTAATCTAAACTAAAACCAGTTGAAGTTTGCGCCCCTGCTGAAAAATTAAAATAATAAATCACTGCAAAAAAACTTGCAAAACTAAGCACAAAAATAATTTCGCTAGGTTTAAATTTACCTTGAATAAAACGAGCAAACAACACTGCAATTAATGCTATTGCAAGGATAGCCGCTATTGGTGATTTTGTAAAGCATAAAAGAACAAAGCTAAAAAGCATCGTTAAATAGTAGCCAAAATTAACACGAAAATTTTTGTTATAAGCGTTAAAAAACAGCAATGTAAAAACCGCTGTAAAGCAAAAAGCATTTGACATACTATTAATATTAGTTAAAGTTGCGCTTATTAAACTGTTTGAAAAAACGCTTGCACCATTTGGTAAAATTTTATGTAAGCTTAAACACGATAAAGCAAAAACACTAATGGTAAAAAAGTTTGCTTTAAATTTACTATTTAAAATTGCACTTGCAAATTGATAAAGTGTGATAATTAAAACAGCTAGAAATAAACTTTGTGAGTAAAAAGCAAGTATATTGTAACTGCTGATACCCGTTATAGTAGAAAAAGCCGATACTAAAATTTCAGTAAAATAATGATATTGCAATTGCACGCCAAAAAAACGTATATCTTCTGGTGGAAACGCAAGTTTAAAACTTTCAGCGTTGCCCACGTTCCACATAAAATCTTGGCTTAGAACAATTTGCCCAACTTGTGCAGGGTGTGCAAACTTTGCAACTCCTGCAAATGTATAAACAAAAATTAAAGCACAAATTATTAAAAATAAAAAATTGCCTTGTATTTTTTGTGCTTTATTAAAATTTAATTTAAAGCATTTATTTTTAATAAACAAATAAAAACCATAACACGATAACACTATGCTAGGAAAATAAAATAACAGTATATTTAAACCTATGCCTAAACAAAAACAAAGCAAAAAATAGCTGCATCCCAAAACAAAAACAATAGGTATTTCAAATTTTGAAATATAATTTTCTAGCAATAAAGATTTATATAGCGCATAACCAGAAAAACCTATAAAAAAAAGTGCAGCTGACCAAAACATTAAAAGTTCTGCCACATTACCGCCACTTAAAGTTATGCCTACACAATAAATTAGCAATAAAAACACTGATAAAACCAATTTTATTTTCTGATTTTTTTCATAAATCAAACTTATCATTCAAGCCTCCCCATACCCTTAGATACAACAAATTAAAACTAGCTCGTAAATTTCAATATATTATCGAACTTTTTATTAACACGCCTAGTTTTTTATAACATTTTTTCTTCGCTTTGCTTTAACAAATGTTTAAAAATCTATACATACATGTTACATTTAATAGATATTATAACATAATTTGACATGTTTTTCTAAAAAAATCACATATTTTCTTATTTAGGCTTTCCGAATAGTTAAATTTGTTGTATAATAAAACATGTTATTTCAAAAAAATTCGGATAAATTAAAGGATGAATAATGATAAAAAATGAATTTATAGTTTTTGATTTAGAATGGAATATAGGTTATAAACCTTATACATTTAATTATTATGGTAGCGAACAAGTTTTACGTGGTGAAATTGTACAAATAGGTGCAGTGAAAATTGATTTAAGCGGCAATATTATTGATACATTTGAAGGGCGTTTTCGTCCACGAATTTTCCCTAAAATACAGCGACATATAGCCAAAGTAACAGGCCTCACACAGCAAGATTTAGACAAAGGCGAACCTATTGCAAAGGGTATGCGCCGTTTTATTGCATGGTGTGGGGCCGATGCTGTTTTTGCCGAGTGGGGTTTAGATGACGTACCAGTTTTAAAGCAAAACTTATTTTTGCTTAATATGGACGAGAGTTTTCCGCGTGAATGGGTAGATTTACAGCATATTTTTACTGAGCAATACCCACGTAAAGAGGGCGAAGGTTTAACACTTGAAAGCGTTGTTACTCGCCTTGATATACCCACTGAGCGCCCTTTCCACGACGCTATGGCTGACACACTTTACACAGTTGATATATGCCGCAAGCTAGACCTTGCTAAAGGTATAGAGCAATACCCTACTTTTGAGCAAAAAATGGAACAAAGCCTTTGCAATGGGCTTGACAATTACCACGATTTTAATATTTTTTCAAATTATTTACATCGAGAAGCTTATAGAACCGAGACAAAGATACAAAACACGCCTTGCCCAATTTGTAAAGAAATTTTAGTGCCAGATGAAATTTGGCAAAAGCGTGGCAACAACGGATATTATTCACTTTGCAAATGCCCAAAATGTGATGGTAAAGCAACTGGTACACCTTATGGTGTTTTTGTGCGCTATAAATTGATGCGCCCTGATGGCTTACACTGGAGCTTTGCACGCTGCACTGAAATAGCAAGTAAAGAAAGTGCCGAAATTTGGGATAAAAAACGCAAACAGATGTTAGAACGAATGAAAGCACGTGCTGAAAAAACTGAAAACTAAATTTAGTTTATAAATAAAAGGAAAAGTTAATAATGACAAAACCACTTTTTAAAAATTTAGCTAGCATTTTTTGCATACTGCTTACAATTGCACCAATGATAGTTGTTTGCGCTAGGTATGACGGTTTATATTTTTTGTTGTACTTAGCATTTTGGGTTATGATACCTGGATATTTGTTTTTGCATTTACTTCAAAAGAATGGTTTTGAATGTAAAACAAAAGCATTAGGTTTTATTTTTGCTTTTTTGCTAGGCAGTAGCTCACTTTTTATTGAATTTTTTATTTTACATGCAATTAATCAAATCGCTCTTATTAAATATATAAACCCTATTATTTTTGCTATTAGCGCTATATTTTTTTGCATTAATCGTAAAACCAATAATTTCACTTTACCTAAAATCAAAAGCTTTTTTAATTATTTATCTGAAAACCTACCTTTTTTAGTGCTTTGGCTTATTGCAACATGGCTTTGCGCAGCTACACTAAATTTTTTTATGCCCACTGTCGAAAGTGTTTTTTACGCTGATTTCACATGGCAAATTGGCAACGTAAACCAACTTGCAAGTGCACACCCTTTTGAAGATATACGTGTTGCAGGCACAGAATTTCAATATCATTATTTTAATACGCTTTTTTATGCAATTGAAAAAATCATTTTTGATGTTGCTGGGTGGGTTATCTTTAGCCAACATCAGGTATTTATAATACCACTATTAATTTCGCTTTGTTTTTATGATTTATTTTCTGGCGTTACAAATAACAAATGGGGCGTTACACTATTAAGCCTTTTTACCTATACTGGGTTTTCGATTTCACACCATTACAATGGTTTTATGTATCATTTAATCAGCAATATAAACTCTATTGGGCTAGCTTGCGTAGCTAGTTGTGCTTTATTTTTTGCCATAAAACCACTGCTTAAAGATAATATAAAGTTGAATAAAAGCAGTGTAATGCATATATTGCTCAGTTCACTTTTAATAATTTATATGTCTGGCTGTAAAGGACCATATGGCATAATTTTTATCACTGCTATAGTTTGCTATATAATCATACGCCTTTTAAGAAAAATAAAACCATCTGTAGCTCTTTTAAGCTTGCTATTTATGTCAGTTTTATCTTTTGCGTCAATTTATATCGCACTGCTTTCAAATGGCGCATCATCATATTTATCTGGCAATTTCTTTGGCGGCGTATTAGGCTCTGTTACTCGAATTACCTTTTTCGATGAGATACCATATTTTTCTGGGTTACGTGTTGCGATGTTTATCCCATCATTGCTATTTACGTTTACATTAGCTTTATTTCCACTTGTGCTTTGTGCTTGGGATTGTGTTTTATATGTTTTTGGCAAAAAAGATTTAACCCCTACTTTTATTTTTGTTTGCCTACTAACTGTTATCGGAACTACTGCATTTTACTTTTTTCAAATGCATAACAGCGGTCAACTATATTTTTTACATTGCTCTATCCCCTTTGCTGGTTATTTAGTAATACACAAAATGACAGAGCTATTTAGAACACGCCCCTCTTTACGTGTAATTAGTGTGTTTCTAACTATCTGTTTTACCGCTAGTGGTTTGTATTTTAACTTTTTGGTGCCAAGGACAGAGTTTTCGTTATCCATGCCGTTAATATATTTTACAAACCAAAACCCACACATTGAAGAAGAAATTTTACAAGATCATGAAGCTTTTGAATATTTGAAAAATTATTCAAATGATGATAAATATGTTTTTTCCACAAGAGTGTTTGAGACAAATACTCAATCTGCAACATATCACGATGTCTCGGCTTTTACTGAAAAAAGAGTATACTTTGAAGGCTATGACTATGCTAATTTGAATTTAGGATTTACTGACATTGATAATGGTCTTGCTGAACGAACTAATATGTTTGGCAACACTTTAACAACTGAGGAAAAACACGTATTTGCGACTGAAAACAACATAGGTTACCTTTTAATATTTAAAAATGATATCTACGAAGAATTTGAGCTCACTGCACCTGAAACAGGAGAGTTTTTTGAATTAATTTTTGAAAATGACAGTGTTA
>CAYJJL010000157.1:0-5463 GCA_964370455.1 uncultured Faecalibacterium sp. | reverse complement strand
TTTTAAATTGTATAACACCAAAAAGCAACAATATAATTAACAACACTATACCTAGCGTTGGCCAAAAAATAGATGCCGAACCTGCCGAGTAACCAAGTTGTTTCATTAATGGTAAGTTAACGCCCACATTTGCAGTTACAATAGTATCTATTGAGCTAACTTTCATATCAACTGCAATGCTCGCACTGGATTGATTATCATTTTCAGGCAATGTATGTTTTGCCTAAAATATACTCCTCAGCTACACTATGGTTTAATGTAACTGTTTGTGCGCCCTCGCCATTAAATAGTAAAAAGCTCGTCCCCTCTGCTGTGGCACTGCCCTCGCCAAGTTTGCCTCCACCGCCATAAATATCAAAGCTTATTGGCTCGCCCATAGGCGGTATTTCAACACGCTGAAAATTATTAAATGCATGATACAAAATTGTTTCTACATCTAAATATCTATCTGTTTTTTGCTCGCTATGCATTGTTACGCATATTAAGCGCATGCCATCTTTTTCAGCAAGGGCGGCATAGGTATAGCGTGAAACATCAGTATAACCTGTTTTTGCGCCTAAAATTTCAGGGGTATAATATTGGCTACTACCTATGCGCTGGCTATCATCCAGCGAAAAGTAACGTGTAACTTCTTGCATGTTAGTAGGGTTCATTATATAGGTTTCACGGTTTGTAAAAAGCTCTAAAAAACCTTCTTGCTTTATGGCCCAGCTCAAAATTTGCGCCATATCGTTTGGTGTAACTTTATGGTTTGTTTCATCTAGGCCATGTGGGTTTTCAAAGTGTGAGTTTACAAGGCCTAGTTCCTCTAGCTTAGCGTTCATTACTGCTACGCCACCCTCTATATCACCACCTAGATAACTGGCAATTGTGTTTGCAGCATCATTTGCACTAACCATCATAACTGCATAAAGTGCATCTCGCAAAGATATAACCTCGCCCACACGTAGCGCTATATGGCTACTGCCTGTACCGTTTAGGCTCATAACATCTTCTTCACTAACAGTTAGCGATATATCCCAGTTGCCCGCCGCTTTTTCGCATGCAAGGCCTAATGTCATTATTTTTGTAATAGATGCAGGGTCATAAGCGGTGTCACCATTTTGTGTAAATAACACCTGCCCTGAATCTGCATCAATAACTGAGTATGCCCACGTACTTACCCATGGGCCATCAGCAAAAGCGTGCACTGGTTGTATCACAAAAAACAGCGCTAGGCATAAGGCTAGCGCGCGTAAAAATTTATATTTAATTTTATGCTTGATAAAAGGCATATTTTCTCCTGTTTTATTATCAAAAAAATATATAGTGCTATTTTTAGCTTTGAGTTTATTTTAACAAACTACGATATATAAGTATAGCACAAAACAGAAGAAAATAAAACCTTTTTAACGTATTATATATGTGAAAATTTGTAAAAAATATTGCAATTTTAAACTCAAAAAATGTTACTTTTTAACCTACAAACGCATTTTTACTTTTTAATTGCCATTTAATAAATACTATTTTAATAAAATGGGCTGTATTTGTTCTTTATTTAAAGCTTTATTTAGTGTGTTTTCAATTAAATTAAAATCTGATTTTAAACTAAAAGGTTTTTGCTTGTAATCATCTTGCCCAAAAGGTACAAAATAAATATTTTTGCGCTGTAAAAGTGTTGCTATGTGGCTAAATGATGCGCCCAAACCATCATTGGTCGAAACAGCAAGTATTATAGGGTAACCTCCACGCAACATGCTTTTGACTCCAAGTGTTACAGGTGTGTTTGAAATGCCTAATGCTATTTTTGCAAGCGTTACACCAGTGCATGGCGCAACCACCATTGCATCGGCTAATTTTTTAGGGCCTAGTGGTTCTACAGCTTGCAAACTTTCTAAAACTTGGTTGTTTGTTACATTTAACAGTTTATTTTTCCAGTATTCTGCTTTGCCAAAACGTGTATTGTTATTTGCCGTAGCAAAGCTCATTATTGGCAATATATCCCAGTTTTTTTGTAACTGTTCCATATGTTGTAAAACATCTTCAAACGAGCAAAAACTTCCACAATACGCAAAAGCAATTGTTTTTTGTTTTGTTTGTATACTCATAATTCCCCCATTTCTGCTAGCATTTCTAGCACTGTTGCCGCCACAAAAGCACCTGCCGAATTTGGTGCACTTTTTGATGGCAAGCCTAATGCATGTATAGCTTTATGCCCTAGTTCTTCAGCGGCGATAAAATCTACACCTCCTGGTTTACTTGCTAAATCAATAATTAAACTATTGTTTGGCATTTTTTCTAAAATTTGAGCTGGCATAACCATAGCAGGTGCTGTGTTAACAACAGTGTCAAATTTTTCGCATGTGCGTGCTAATATAGCAGCATCTACAACTTTGCACCCCATCGCAAGCGCCAAAGCTCTTTGGCTAGCTTTTTTAGCCGCTATTGTTACTTTTGCACCTAACGCACAAAGGCGCATTGCTAGCGCTTGCCCCAAACGCCCAAAACCAATTATTAAAATTTCGCCTCCCCAAATTGTTACTTTTTGCTCTGTTAAAAGCAAACCTATACATCCCTCCGCTGTTGGTATAGCGTTTAAAATAGCTAGTTCTTCCCTTTCAAAATAATCTAGCAACTCCACACCTGTTTGCTGTGCTTCGTTTTTAATCAATTGCGAAATTTTACCCCCAAAAGCAAATGCACCTTTTTTGGCAACTTTTAAAAGCTGTGCTAATTGCAAGCGAGAATCATCCATAGGCAATGGTAGCAATATATAATCCGCAGTTGCAATTTCTGCCACACCTACAACTTTGTACCCCCTTTTTTCTAGCGCTTTTCCAGCCGCTGTTTGCCGTGCATCGGTTTGTATAACAGCAAATGTTTTTTTATTGTTATTTTGTTTCATAGTATTTTCCCTCTATTTGTAGTTAACTTACTTTATGCTATGCTAATAGTGCAAAAAAGGTGCTATGGATAATTTTCCATAGCACCTTTTAATTGTAAACACTAAAAAATTGTAAATATTAAATTTCAGCTTTTTTTGCTAACAGCCCTAAAACCTCACCTATATCACCATTAATGCAAATTGATTTACTTGCAATTTCTTTAGGTGCTACAGCTTCGCCAAAGTTTAAACACGCATATGTTGCATTGTTAAAAGCGTTTGTCATTTGCCAAAATGGATATTTAATAATACCAGGTGTATTACCACCAACACCAAGCTCCAAAAATAGCACTTTTTTTATCTTTATTTTCACGCAAAAAATTTTGGTAGCGTTCAGCCGCTTTATGCCAGCCATTGCTTTCAACAAAAGTGTTATCCATACGCAAGTTTACCGTCATAGGTTTTTTACAACGTGGGCAAAGAGGTATTAATTCTGTAGGTATTTTAAAATCCCTTTGTTGTTTTACCATTTTGTGTATAATTTCTTCGTTTTCGTAAGTTAAATCATGGCATGGTACTGAGCATTGCAAAAGCCCGTAGTCGCCTTGTGTATAAAATAGCCTATCTTTGGGAAAGTTATTTAATAAAAATAAATGGTCACCATTTGTTGTTAAAACAAAATTTTCTTTATTTTGCACTAGTTTTAATAAAGTAGGGTAAGTATCATTTAATTTTGCATGGTAGCGGTTATGATAAATATGCCAGCTCCAGTATGCCCAGTGTTCCTCCAAACTTTTGTGCTGATAAAAAGCTGCTGAATACATATCCGTTAAATTGTATTTAGCTATAAAATCAGGCATAAGTTTTTTAAAACGCTCACCAGCATACTGCAAACCAGCCGATGTCGAAAGCCCTGCACCAGCACCAATTACAACTGCATCTGCCTGTGTTAAACATTTATGCAAATTTGAAACATCATTGTAAAAAGCTTTATTTTCATCGTTTAATATAGTTTCGTTTTTATTATTTTTCAACATAGTTACTCCCACCTGTTTAAAAAACACTGTAATATATTAAAATTAGCAAGCTAATTATAATTTAAAGATATTATCGTAGCTTTTATTAATACACTCAATTTTTTCTTCGCTTTGTTTAAAAAATTGCGAAAAATCTATAGC
This sequence comes from uncultured Faecalibacterium sp., assembly GCA_964370455.1. Taxonomy (GTDB): domain Bacteria; phylum Bacillota; class Clostridia; order Oscillospirales; family Ruminococcaceae; genus Faecalibacterium. The sequence continues at coordinate 1,422 of CAYJJL010000157.1, read as the reverse complement.
GTAAATTATTGCCTAGTAATAGTATAACAAAAACAATAATAAAAACCAATATATTTTATTTTTATACTATAAAACATACTCAAAACAAATTTTTTTATAAAATTAACACAGAAACACCAGCACTGTAACAATCTACAAGTAGCGTGTTTTTGTGCAGTTAGCATAGGCAAACCACATTTTCAATGTAAATTTTAAGCATTTTGGTTATAAAAATGCATTTTACCTATTGATTTTTTCTTAGTTTATGTTAAAATGGAGTTACATTAATTGTAAACAACTTAGGAGGTATATTATTATGGCATATGTAATTTCTGATTCTTGCATCAGCTGTGGTGTTTGCGAGGGCGCATGTCCTGTTAGCGCTATCGCTCAAGGCGATTCACAATACCAAATCGATGCAGCAGCTTGTGTTGATTGCGGTGCTTGTGCTGAAGGCTGCCCAGTTGGCGCTATCGCTCAAGGCTAATTATTGCAAATTAAAAGCATGGAGTATCTCGTTTGAGCTACTCCATGCTTTTTTTATGTTAATTTACTAATACATCATCAATGGTTTATTTTTTGAAGCTACCAGCCGATATTATGGGACAAATGATAAAAGATGTAGCTCCAGAACAGACAGAGCTAATTATATATCCTGACACAGGGCATGCTTTTCTGCCTGCTGAAAATATGTTAGGAATGGCAAATGGCGGTACTATAGAAAACAACACACAGTCACAAATTGATAGCGATGCTAAATTGCTCCAATTTTTAGAAGAAAATCATAATTGATAAAAATATAATAAAAAAATAACGGCTCTACTGACATTACAGTAGAGCCGTTATTTTTTTACGGTGTCAATGAAAACAGTTTTACGCTTTCAATCTTTTTAATATTTTTCGTTAATCGGCCTGTTTCAAAAGGTTTACCATGTGCAGGATATATTTTATTTGGTTTTAACTTAACAATCTTTTCCCAAGATTTAATATACTGCGCCTTGTTACCAATCCATATTGTAATATTTTTTTTACTCGGAAACCCATTCATAGCAGCATCACCACAGAATAAATATCCTGCTTCGGTTAATAAGGATATGGAATCATCAGTATGCCCTGCTGTTTCTATTATTCTTCCGTTTAATTGTTGTTCAATTTCGGCTTTATTTTCGTCAGAAATAAAAAGCAAATTATCCTCATACTCTTTTTTTATTGGTGGAAATTTATGTTGCCCATTTCCTAATATCTTCATGAACAAGCAAAATAAATAGCTTTGTTTTCCGCTACAACCACCCTCAAACGAATTTTGGCCCTTTCGCAAAACACCTATGCCCTTATTGCTCATAATAATTTTTATGTCATTATTTTCGCTAATCATATCATTTATAAAGCCAGCATGGTCATCATGTGCGTGTGTTAAAAAAATATATTTAACATCTTTTATTA
>CAYJJL010000156.1:0-5540 GCA_964370455.1 uncultured Faecalibacterium sp. | reverse complement strand
ATGAGCAAACACTGTATAGCACTGCTTTAGTTAATGTTATACGCAAAACAAAATCATTCGCGAAGTTGGAATTTTTGAGTGCTTGAATAAATTTTATATAATAGGCTCTTATTAAATGAGTGCACTAAATACCAATAAATTCATTTTAAGACCTTTAAAAAAATGCTTTTATGCTTTGTTGTTCCACAAAACAAGGCGGTGTTTCTGATATTTTTATCTGCAACACCGCCTTGTTTTATTAAATCATCCTCGTGAGAGTATCTCTCAACAACAAAAAAGGTGCAGTTCATCAGCGAACTGCACCTTTAAATTATATGTACATATCTATATACTGCCCTTTTGGGAGTTGTTGTGGCATTGGCTGTGCTTGTAGCATTTCAACCATGCCCTGTAAGGCAATTTCTTGCACGTCCATTGCTTTTTTTGCAACAGCTGTTGAAACAGATGTTTGCAAACTTTGCTGTGACATAGCCATAGATAATGATGCAATTTGTTCTACCATAATTTTCTCCTTTATCTAAATCTATTAGTAAAATAGCAATTTAAAAGTTATTACTTTTGTTAATATGCTTTAATTATAACACAAACAAACAAAATTGCAAGTTTTTAATATCATAGTATAACTACTTTCACTTAAAATCAAATTATAAAAAACCTCTGCTATATTTGCATAACTGCAAAATAACAGAGGTATATTTTACTCTAAATGTCTTGCTAAAAATTGCCTTGTGCGCTCATGTTGTGGGTTATCTACAACCTGTTTTGCATCGCCCTGTTCAATTATAATACCACTATCCATAAAAATAACTTTATCTGCAACATCACGTGCAAAAGCCATTTCGTGCGTAACAATAATCATAGTTGTGTTTTGCTCAGCAAGGCCACGTATAACTTTTAAAACCTCACCAGTTAGCTCAGGGTCAAGCGCTGAGGTTGGTTCATCAAAGCATAAAATATCGGGTTTCAGCGCAAGTGCTCTTGCAATTGCCACACGTTGCTGTTGCCCACCAGAAAGTTGATGTGGGTATAAATTAGCCTTTTCTGCAAGGCCCATTTGCTCCAATAAGCGCTTACCCTCTTTTTCAATCTCTGCGATTGGTGTTTTATAAAACTTGCTTTTTTCATCTTTTGCAAGTAATTTAAATGCTAAAGTTACATTTTCAAAAGCTGTATACTGCGGAAACAAATTAAAAGATTGAAACACAAGCCCAAAATGCAAACGCTTTTGGCGTATAGCCTTATCGCTCAAAGTTGTTTCATCATCTGAGTTATAAATTGTTTCTCCAGAAACTTTTATCAATGCATTGTCAGGTTTTTCTAAAAAGTTTAGGCAACGCAGTAAAGTTGTTTTGCCACTGCCAGAAGAACCTATTATAGCAAGTGCCTCGCCTTTTTCAAGCGAAAAGCTAATGTCTTTTAACACTTTTGTGCTACCAAAATTCTTTTTTAGGTTTTGTACAGTTAAAATTTGCATGTGTCCCCCTAGTTAAAATAGCTTAATTTTTTTTCTAATTGGTCAAATAGTAGCGTTAACAACGCACCCACCACCAAAAAGAATACGCCTGTGTAAAATAGCGGCCAAATTAAACCTTTTGCGGTATATTCGCTCGCCATCATTATAATTTCTTTATTGGAAATTATACGTGCAAGGCTTGTATCTTTAACTAAAGTTATAAACTCATTGCCCATAGGCGCTAAAATGCGTTTTATCATTTGTAGCAAAGTTACTTTAAAAAATATCTGTGTTTTGGTCATTCCAAGCACTTGCCCAGCCTCATATTGCCCTTTAGGCACTGATATGATACCACCACGATATATCTCAGAAAAATAGCAAGCATAGTTAATTGCAAAAGCCACAACAGCTGCGTTAAACCTAGCAAAACTATCGAAGCCAAACAGTAAACCAGGGCCGTAAAATATAACTAGTATTTGTAACATTAGCGGTGTGCCACGTATAATCCAAACAAAGGTTTTTGTAACCCATGCTATTGGTTTAAACGTACACATCGACCCAAAAGCTATAACTAAACCCGCTGGTATAGAAATAACTAATGTTATAAAAAACAAGTTTAAATTTATCGTAAAACTTTCCCACAGTTGTGCACTGATTACTTGAAATGACATACCTAATTAATCCTTTTTTTATATTAAGCAAAAGCAGATAACCCAAAAAAATGGATTATCTGTTTTTGTTTATGTAGCAAATAAATCAAATTTTATTCAGCAACAGCTGGTGCAAGTGCTAGGCCGTATTTTTCAGCAAGTGCTGTCAATGTGCCATCAGCAACAAGTTGCAATGTTATTTCGTTAACTTTTTCTGTTAAATCACTGCCTTTTCTAAAAGCAATGCCATATTCTTCAGTTGCAAGTTCAACGCCATCAACTATCATCAAATCAGCGTAATCTGTACCTTCGCCTACTGCTGACATTGCAAGTGTCCAGTCTAAAACAGCTGCATCAGCTGTACCAGCTTTAACTTCAAGCAAGCAATCAGTTTGTTTTGCCATGCCTACATATTCAGCTTGTGCTAGGTTTTCATCTGGTGTGTTATCCTCGCCTGCTACTATTTGCATTTCGCCAGCAGAACCAATTTCAGCAACTACAGTTTTATCTGTTAAATCAGCAGTAGTTGTAATACCGCTATCAGCTTTAACAACTAATACTTGTGCATTTTTAACGTAAGGTAAAGTAATGCTCATTGTTTCAGAACGTTGTGGGTCAATTGTAAGGCCATTCCAGATGCAATCAATGCTTTTTGCATTTAGCTCTAGCTCTTTAGTGCCCCAATCAATTTCAACAAAAACAGGTGTAACACCTAAAGCTTCACAAACAGCAGTTGCATACTCAGTATCAAAGCCAGTAAAGTTACCTTCGTCATCTGTGTAGTTCATCGGCTCATATACAGTGTAGCCTATAACCATTTCGCCTTTTGCCATAATCTCTTCTAAATCAGCAACAACTTCCATTACAGGTTCAGAGCTTTCCTCTGATGCTACTTGTGAGCTTGAAGTTTCTGCTTCGCTAGATGTGCCAGCATCTGTGCTTGCAGGCTCTGCTGTGCAAGCACCTAGTGAAAGTGCCATAACACCAGCCATAAATAAAGTGATAATCTTTTTCATAATACCCTCCAGTTTTGTGTGTTACATATAACGTTAAGCGCTTAATTTATACGACGCTTTGCGCCTAACTTTTATATAGTATCACTTTAGCACAGAAAAGTAAAGCATTTTTGTAAAAAAGTTTATAATTTTAGTGACTTTACTTTGCAATTCATATATATATTACATGCTTTAAAACAACCAAAGCATATACAACACATTAAGCACACATATCTATAGCTTGCCAAAAAGACACTTAGCTTATTTGGATAAATATATCTATTTTGCAAATTTGCAAATAAAAAATCTCCACCTTAAAAGGTAGAGATTAAATTTTATTTTCATTGGATAATTTGTTTAAACTATCACTGCATTTTTATTTAAGCATCTTGTTTTGTATCTGCTATTTGTATTTCTCTTAAATTTACGCCCTGTGGCATTTCATATGCAAATTTAATTGTTTTTGCAACGTCCTGCACTGTAATGCTATTAGCACCAACAGTATCTTTCCACACTTTATAACCAGCTTTAATTTCATCGCTTGTAGTATGGCTTAAAAGCTCTGTTGCAACTGCACCTGGGCAAATGCGCATAACCCTAACATTATGTGCAGATAACTCCATACGTGCAACCTCTGAAAGCCCTACTACACCATATTTTGACGCACAATAAGCCGCATGGTTTCCAAAAGGTTTAACTCCAGCTATTGATGAAATATTTATAATGGTACCACATTGCATACCATTCATAACGCCCATTACATTAATATCCAACATTTTTTGCCATTCTGCCGCATCTTGTGTTTCTAGGTTTCCCAGTAACATTACTCCAGCATTATTAACTATTAAATCTGTTTTGCCAAATTTATCTTCGGCAAATCTAACTGCCGCTTCAAATTCAGCTTTATTTGTAACATCAACTTTTTTGCAAATTGTGTTAGGTAAGTTCATTTCTTCTAGCAATTCAATACGCCTTGCAACTAGCAACAAAGGGTACCCTTCTTCGCTAAACATTTTTGCAAGTTCTTTACCAAAACCTGAGCTTGCGCCAGTAATAACAATCAGTTTTTTCATTATATATTCTCCTTGTTGACAATTTTAGCATTATAGTATAAAATACTGTAATAGATATTTTTATTATAACGATAGTAAAATATATAGTCAATAAGGCACATTTTTTTCGCTTAGCGAAAGCGAGGTAACCAATGGAAAAAATACAAGTAAATTCTGAAATTGAAATTACGCTTAAAATGATAGGTGGCAAGTGCAAACCTTTAATTTTATATATGTTGATTGAAGATGGCACTATGCGTTTTAAAGATTTAATGGCATCCGTTACCGCTATATCACAAAAAACACTAACAAACCAACTGCGTGAGCTTGAAAACGACGGTTTAATTTCAAGGCAAGCCTTTAGTGAAATACCACCAAGGGTTGAGTATTCGGCAACTGAAAAAGGAAAAACCTTGTTTCCTATATTAGATTTAATGTGTGAATGGGGCGAAAAAAACAACGACGGTAGATTTGAAATTACAAACCCTCAATGCTAAAAGTTTTACTTAGCTTGTTAAGTGAACAAGTATTATCCAAACCTACCTCAAAGCACAGTATTTATTAATGTTCAATTTTATTTATAAGTGCTTTTTCATTTTATAAAAAATAACATTTTGGGCAGCTTTACCCTCTTTCACGTTTGAAAACAATGGAAACACATGAAACATTTCATGCACAACCGATATGCCAACCCTACACCCTTGCGCTTTCATTTTTTCAGCTAGCACTGTACTATCACACAGTAGCATTTCACTGCCACCTACTGTTATGTACGTTTCGGGAAAATCCGAAAAATCAGCAAAAATTGGTGAAACTAAAGGGTCGCATATATCTGCACCTTTAAAGTATGCATACATTTCAGATTGCATCATTTTTTGTTTAGTTGTTTCGGTAAATTTGCCTTTACCGCCAAGTATAGGGTCCTCGTTATAATTAATTCTATAACTTTCAGTGCTTAGTGTCATATCTGTCCAAGGCGAAAGCAAAAACAAGGCTTTTGGCATTTCTCGTTTTTGCTTTTTAAGCATTTGTATTAAAACAAGTGCAAGATTACCCCCTGCGCTATCGCCGTGCACAATAATATCTTTTGCACTGTAACCTTTGCTTAAAAGGTAATCATAACCAGCTAAAACATCATCAATAGCAGCTGGGTAAACATTTGGGTAAACTTTATAATCAAGCAATGCAACTTCAACATTACCGCAATTTTTTATCAGATTAACAGCATATTTTTTATATAAATCCTGCTGTGGCAAAAGATAAGCTCCACCATGTAAAAGATAAACAACTTTTTTGGGTGTGGTGTTTTTTATTTTAATGCGTTCTATACTTGTTCCGGTTTTGCATTTTGCTGTACTTTTGCTAAACGCTTTTGGCACCGAGTATGAAC
>CAYJJL010000155.1:0-5616 GCA_964370455.1 uncultured Faecalibacterium sp. | reverse complement strand
AAGTGCGATTAAAACACGTTGTAAACTAGCCCAAATGTGACCAAAAATATTTTGATCATTGATAGGGTTTGTGAACATAAGGCAAAGGCGCTCAATAACCATCAGAGGAGATGGCAATATTTCAGAGTTTGACATTGAACCTAGTGTCCATATCACAATCAAAAACACAATAGCTAAATAAGGCATTAATGCTGTGATTGTATTGAGAGCTTTTTTATTTTGCATGTTCTTGCCCCCTTACTACCGCATCTTCGATTTTGCCGAAGATAAAAGTAAATAAATAACCTAGAGCACCTATAACCACCATGCCAAGCACTATGATGTCAGGCCTACTAAATTGGCGACCCATAGTTATCATGTAACCAAGGCCCATGTTTGCACCTAAAAGTTCAGCTGCAACTAGTGTGCCCCATGTGTTACCCATAGCAATTCTCATACCAGCAAAAACTAGTGGTAGTGAGGAAGGTACGCCTATTGTTCTAAAAATGTAAAAGTTTGATGCGCCGTATGTTTTAGCAACATTTATTAATGTTTGGCTTGTGCCAGAAATACCAGCATGGCCGTTTAAAACGCATGGAATAAATGCAGCTAAAAAGATAATTGCAATTTTTGCAGAGTTACCAACACCAATCCAAACGATTGAAAGTGGTATCCAGCCTATTGGTGGAATTGGACGTATTAGCTCAAATAATGGTTTTACGAATCTATCAACAGGCTTGTACCAGCCCATGAGTAGCCCCAAAGGGGCACCCACGAGTATGCCTAATATCAAACCAGCTAGTGTGATGTACAAACTAGAAAGTGTGTGCTCCCAAAGCAGTGCACCGTCAGGCTGTGTGTTTGTTAGTTTAAAACCAAATGCTTCCAAAACTTTCGCAGGAGAAGGCAACATGTTTTCTTCGACAAAACCAAGTGAGCAAACCAATTGCCAAACCGCAATAAAACCTAAAACAGTTAACAGTGGTATCCAAAAGTTTTCATTAAACATAGAGTTGCCGGTTTTAATATTTTTTTTCATATTGTTAACCCTATTCTATCTTATTATTTTTCGTTATATAGCTCTGTTACAATTTTATCTGGTGTGTAGCTTTCATCCATAAATTTATCTTTGTCAGCTTCTTCGTATTGGCCCAAACCAACGTAGAATTCAAGTGGCAATAGGCTGTTTTCGATTTGTTTGTTAAAACCGCTTTCACCTATTTCGTTAAACCATTCGTAGTTTTGGTCTAATGTATAAGGGATAGTATGTGTTAAGTGTATGTTTAGTTCTTCGATAGTTGTTGGAACACCGTTGTCTTCGTTCCATTTTTGGAAGTAGCTAGCAGCAGTTGCTAGGTTTTCTTCGCTTGCTGTCATCCAAGCTGCAACATCAAAGTAAATTTCCATAAACTTTTTAATCGCAAGGTATTTTGTTTCATCAGCGTAAGAGCGTGGGTTTGCTACCATAGCAGAAACAAGTGAAACACCAACGTCAGCAGCTTGCATTACAGGTGTGAAGTTTTCGTTTAAATCGCCGTAAGAAAGGTTGCCCCAAACGCCGCCAAGTTCGCATTGGCCTGCACGTAATGCAGTGTTGATATTTGGCACTTCCATGTGTGTTAGTTTCATATCTTCAGTTGTTAAACCAAAGTGTGCAAGACCAACGCCTAATGTATAGTGCAAAGTTGTACCAACAGGTAAAAAGATTTCTTGACCTTTCCAGTCATCAGCAGTGCCGTAAAGTAGTGGTGCACTAGCTGTGCTTTGGCCAGCAGCAACAAGTGGTGAATCGTTAGGTGCAAAAATTTGCATGGAGTGTTGGTCAGGTGCAGCAGCAGCTATTGTAACTATATCTTGGCCTTTTGTGCCAGCTAGTGTACCACCAAGGCCTGTTTGGCCAACGTCCCAACCATCAGACGCAACAGCTTCCATCATAACAACACCGTTAGCAAAAACTATTTCAACTGCATTGATGTTTGTTGCTTTGTAAGCACCAAGTTGGCCAGCAAACCACATAACGAAACCAGCAGTTGCACCAGCAGAAAGGCCAAGTTTTAGCTCAGTTGGTGTTTCCAAAGGTGCGATGTCGCCAAAAATTGTTTCGGAAAGTGTAGCATCTATTGAATCAAAGCTGCCATCTGCGTTAGCAGTTGCATCACCAGCACCACCATCAGCACTTTCGCTACAAGCTGTAAGGGAGCTCAAAGCAAGCACACCAGCGCTTGCGCCGCAAAGTTTTAGGAAGGATTTACGTGTAATCTTTTTCATTGTAGGTCTCCTTATTTTTTTATTATATAAGAATTATCATTCTTATTTATTTTTAATTAAACACCTAATGCACGAGTTGAATCATCCATTAGTTCGAAGTGGAATTCATCAAGCATATCTTCTGTGATGCCAAGGTCTTTGCCAACAAGCTCTTCTACTTTTTTAACAAGAGCCATAGCGTCTAGGCCGTAGCGTTTCATTAAGTAAAGTTTTGAACCACCGTGCATGTATTCATCGTTAACGCCTACTTTTAGTAGTTTGTTGCTTACGCCACGTGCTACCATTTCATCAGCAACTATTGTGCCTAGGCCACCAACAACATTGTGGTTTTCCATTGTGATAACGCCAATTTTCATGCGTTTGATATCTTCAAATAGTTCAACATCATCAAATGGTTTTAAGCAAGTAACATGTCTGTGTTGTACTGTGTAGCCTTTTTTCTTGATGGAATCAACAGCACGCATAGCTTCTTCAGTGCAAACGCCTGAAGAAATAATCATGATGTCATCGCCTTCGCTTAAAACGCGAGATTTGTTAAGTTCCATTGGAGTGTTAAATAGTTTTGGTAGTTCGCCCCTTAGGATACGAACGTAAACAGGTCCGTTGATTTTTTCTTGTAATTGGAAGAAGCTTTGAACGTCTGTTGCATCGCCACATTCAAGAACTGTCATGTTAGGGATAGTTCTCATAACGCCAATATCATCAATAGCTTGGTGAGTTGCACCAGCAGGAGATGTAACGCCAGGAACAGAACCGATTAAACGTACTTTTGCGTTTGGATGTGCAATTGACAAGTGAATCATATCAAGTGAACGTCTGTAAATGAAAACTGCGAAAGTATGTATAAAAGGAATAAAACCTTCTTTTGCCATACCACCAGCAAAGCTGTGCATGTTTTGTTCAGCTATGCCCATTGAGTAAAATCTATCTGGGTATGCATCCCAGAAACCCCTAACTTCACAACCGCCAGATAAGTCAGCAGAGAAAGCTACTACTTCAGGTTTATCTTTGCCGTATTCAACAAAAGCATTATCGTATACTAATTTTAATCTTTCCATATCAACTATTCTCCTATACTTCTAAAGTTTTCAAGCGTTCAACAACTTTTTGGTATTTTTCAACTTCATCAGGGTTAATACGCACAAAGTGTATGCGGTCGCCTTTATCATCAAGTTCAGGTATACCTTGTGTTGGGTTTGTGTTTGCAAGAATAACTCTTGGTTTACCTTCAGCGTTTGGTGCCATGTTAGCAATAGCCTCAAGAGCACGGCAGTCATGTCCGTTTATTTCATGTACTTCACAGCCAAAAGCCTCAAAACGTAGTTTTAATGTATCTTCAATATCACAAATATCTTTCATTTTGCCATCGCATTGTAGGCGGTTTCTATCAACTATAACAACAACGTTATTTAGTTTATATTGAACCAAAGCTTGTATAGCTTCCCATGTCATACCAAGTTCGCACTCACCATCGCCCAAAAGAACGATTTGACGGCCAGTTTCGCCTTTAAGTTTTCTAGCCATTGCGATACCGCCAGCCATGCTTATGCCTTGGCCTAGTGAGCCAGTTGAAACTTCCATACCAGGGGAGTGTGCTTCGCCTATGTGTTCAACAACACTGCCATCTTCGCCGAAAGAGTCAAAACCTTCTTGAGAAAGGCGGCCTACTGCGCAAAGTGTAGCGTATTGCACTATGGAAGATTGAACAGGTGATAAGAATAGTTTATCTGTGTGAGGGCCTTGAACACCGTTGTAAACGTTGCCTAGTATGCCTTCAAAGTTTGCGTTTGGTGCACCTGGGAAGTATTCTGGTGTGATAGGTGCTTCAACATCTGCGATGTTTAAAATGCGTGTGTAGCAAGTTGCCATTATTTCAGATAATGAGCAAGCTTGGCTTAGGTTACAGCCACCTCTTTTTAGTGCTGTTTCAAGAACAAGTCTTCTTGTTTTATTTGCGATTTTTGCTGGGTCGTATTTGTAGCTCCTTAAATCCATTATAAGTACCTCTCTTTTATTATTAATCGTTTTGGTCGTATGCAAAGTCGTTTGATTCGTTTATGCAACGTATGCTACCGCCGCCGTCTGCATAAATTGTTTGGCCTACTATAGCGCTGGACATATCAGATGCCAAGAAAGCAACAACGTTTGCAAGCTCAGATGGTTCCATAAACCTGTTAACAGGCATCATTGGTAAAATTTCGCCTTCGTTGATTATGCCAGCTTTAAGGCCGTCTTTAACCATTTCAGTTGCGTTCCAACCTGGTGCGATAGCGTTAACACGAACACCAAAACGTGCCCATTCGTTGCCTAAAGCACCTGCTAGTGCGTTTACAGCTGCTTTTGTTACATTGTAAGGTACGCGGCGGCTTGTAAAACGTGTAGAAGTTGCAGAAGAAATGCAGATGATAGAACCTTTGCCTTTTGGAAGCATAACCTTAGCTACTTTTTGTGCAAGGAAGAATTGTGATTTTAGGTTAACGTCGTTGATGAAATCCCATTCATCTTCTGTGAAGTTAACACTTGCACGGCGGATTTGTATAGCTGCAACGTTTACTAGAATATCTACTGTGCCGTATGTATCTACTGTAAAATCAACTATTTTATCTAGTGCGCTCATATCTCTTAAGTCAGCGCCTAGTGCTGTTACATCGTAACCGTTAGCTTTGCATTCGTCAGCTGTTTCACTAACTTGGTCTTCCAAAACGTCAACTGCGATAACTTTAACATTACGGGAAGCTAACTCGTTAACAATAGCTTTACCTATGCCACGCGCACCGCCAGTAACAATCGCTACTTTACCTGCTAAATCTTTCATTTTGCAATCTCCTAATTCTTGTATTTAATTTAAAATTGTAAACGTATATATTTGTATCGTTTTACTAAAACTAAGTTTGGAACTTTCAACGTTTAAGTTTTTAATATAATATAAATGTGTTGTTTTGTTGTAAAAACTTAAACAAAAAACCAAAAAAATAATACAAACAATTTGCTTATTTGGATTATAACATACAGTCAATATGTAGTCAACACTACATATTATATGAAAAGAATGTAATAATTTGGTGCAGTATGCACAGTGACATGATGGTTATTACTAATTATCAGACCTTTTTATATAACTTTTGTTCAATTGTTAGTAAGTAGCATAAAAAGAGAAATGTTTAAATCCAAATAAATGGTGAAAGTTTGGATAAATTTGCGCCTGTTTTGGATAAGCGTTTTGGTTATCTGTTTTGGAGCAAACTGTTATTGTTTAACGGGCGAGTGTGCTTATAGATAACTTATATTTAAGCAATATAAAAAAATACCATGCCCAATATTGGGCATGGTATTTTTTGAATTATGCTAAGTAATACTGCGAAGAGTTTT
>CAYJJL010000154.1:0-5617 GCA_964370455.1 uncultured Faecalibacterium sp. | reverse complement strand
GTTGTAAAGTACCACTCTCTATCCCAGTGCATATGTGGTATTACGTGTACATTTTTAGCCATGTTTTTCCCCTCAAACTTAATTAAAAGTAATAAATTTGTAATTAAAAGGGCAGTTGCACCCTACATCTAAAAGTAATAATAAATATCCATTACGTCTTTTAAAAATGTTTACGAGCACAACTACCCATTAAATAAATGATTAATTTTCAGCTTTGTTTAATGCCTTTTTTTGGCCATATTTTAACATTGGTACTAAAATAGCAGTTGATATAACCGCACCTACTACCGCAGCAAGTAACCATACAGCTGAGCCAACAAGTGGGCTTACTGTTGCGTTATCATAGTTTAGCAAGAACATAGAGAATATACCAGCACCTGGAACATCAAGGCCTATGTTTGTTAATGCAACAAGTGCACCTGTAACTGCTGAGCCTGTGCAAAGTGCAAAAATAACTTTTAGTGGGTTTTTCATCATAAATGGTATAGCACCCTCGGTGATACCGCCAAGTGCAAGCATCCATGTTGTTTTACCAGAAGCTTGTTCTTCTTTGGTGTAAAAATCTTTCATTAAGATAACTGTCATTGTAATAGCAAAACCTGAAACCATTTTTACAGATGCAAATATTGCATATGGTAGTAAAACACCCTCGGACATAACGCTAACGCTAAATGCGTATGCTGCTTTGTTAACAGGACCACCAAGGTCGAAAGATGTCATTATACCGATAACAGCGCCAAGTAAAGCTGCGTTTGTGCCTTGTAGACCGCTTAAAAATTCAGTTAGTGCTGTGTTTATCCATGCTGTTGGCCCGCCGATAACAAAGAACATTATTAGGCCAATTAAAACTGTGCTAACGATAGGATAAATAAAGAAGCTTATAAAACCAGACCAAGCACCTTTTGCTGGGATGTATTTTTTAATGTAGCGAACTAACTAACCAGCAATGATACCACCTAGCATACCAGCAAGGAAGCCGCCGCCAACCATGTTAGCCGCATAACCTGCTGCAAAACCTGCAACAAGGCCAGTTTTTTCAGAAATTGCGTATGAGATATACGCTGCCATAACAGGTACTAACAATGTGCCTAGTAAACCGCCAGAAAGTAAACGGAATTGGTTTAACCATGTACCTGATGTATTGTAAAGCTCTTGCAAGCCAAATTGTTGTGTTATCAAAACTGCTAATGCTAAAATCATACCGCCAGCAACAACAAGTGGCACCATGTGTGAGATACCTGTCATAACCTCTTGTTTGATTTCTTCGCCAACGCTCATTTTGCCGTCGTCTTCAACGCTTGCGCTAATTTCGCCTTTAACAAAGTTTTCTGCTTTATCTAGTGCTCGCACAATAATGCTTTTTGCATCTTTTAATGGCTCTGCAACAGATGTTTTTGTAATTGGTAAGTGATCAAAACGCTCTGCGTTTTTAACTGCAACACCAACTGAGAAAATCGCCGCATCTGCATCTTTTAACAGTTGTGCTGTGTGTCTATCTTCAATGCCGTTTGCGCCTTGTTTTTCAACGTACACTTTAACGCCTAGCTCTTTACCTGCTTTAACAAGTGCTTCGGCCGCCATGTAAGTATGTGCTATGCCAGCCGGACATGCTGTAACTGCAACTATTGTTTTTGTGTATTCAATCTCTGCTGTTTCTTCCTCAGCTTTTTCAGCGTCAAGGTTTTTATAAAGTTCAGCTGATGTTTTTGATGCAAATAAATTTGTTACGTAATCTTCATCGCTCATTCTTTGCATTAGTGCAGCTAAAACATCTAAGTGTGTACTGCCGCCTTGTGCTTTAGGTATAGCTAGCATTACTATATGTTTAACTTCATTATCTGGGTCCATACTTTCCCAGTCAGAAACAACTTCGCTTGTTGTCATTATAGCAATAGCAGCCTCTTTAACGCAATCTGCTTTACCGTGAGGTATAGCAAAACCGCTTTCTATGCCTGTTTCAGAAATTTCTTCACGTTCGTAGATAGCCTTTAAAAATTCTTCAGCTGAAGTAATTTTACCGTTTTCATATAAAGCGTCTACTAGCTTTCTTAAAACATCATCTTTCTTTGTGAGTGGGCTGTTAAGTATAATCATACTCTCATTAGTTAACTTTGATAATTGCATGTTATATCCTTATCCTTTCTGTTTCGGCTGCCTCAGCAGATTTATCGTAACATCAGTATAACACGTTTTTTTATTTACATTGAATTTACGATATAAATACACACCCCTTTAAAAGATTGTACATTTATAAACAACTTTATTCACATTTCATCTAAATAAAGCACCTAAAATACACGTTTTTTACAGTTTAAAAACTCAAAAATAGTGTACACCGCTACAAAATATAGCAACGTACACCAACTAACTTAATTTTTGTTCATATTTTTACGCCCACCAGCAAGCGCTTTACGCAAACCTAGTGGCATCGCAAGCACCGCATAAATACCAATCATTAAAACAGCAATTAACAGCATCAAACTTGCTGCC
The DNA here is from genome assembly GCA_964370455.1 of uncultured Faecalibacterium sp. Classification (GTDB taxonomy): domain Bacteria; phylum Bacillota; class Clostridia; order Oscillospirales; family Ruminococcaceae; genus Faecalibacterium. The sequence goes on along the minus strand of CAYJJL010000154.1, from coordinate 3,127 downwards.
GAGATTTTTTGCACTATGTTTATTGCACTTTCAAGGCTTACACCATCAAACACAGAAAAATATCCTTGCATATGCACATTATATACCTCTAATAGGTAAAAACTAAACTGCACTTGTTTTTGTCTAGCAAAGTTTAATGTTGCATCGCCTATAAAATAAACAACACCACACGCAAGTAACGGATACACAAGCCATTGCCCCCAATACATTTTTACATGTGTTACTTTTAATAATCGCCTTGTGTTCATAAAACATGTATAAACATTTGAGGCAAACACTATATATAAAAAGCTTAGTATGCCAAAACGTGGCAATAAAACCATAACACCTATAATACGGCAAATAGAATCAATTGCACTATAGCGGAAAGTTGCTTTTTGCTCGCCTAAACCTTTTAGTGCGCCTGTCACCATATTTTCAAGATACATAAAAGGTGCCATAGGTGCTAGTATTTTTAAATAATCACCTGTTTCAACACTTTGATAAAGTAATTCGCCAAGGCTTGCACCAAAAATATAAAACATTAAGCCACCCAAAAGCGAGGCATACATTGTTATTGTTATCATTTTATTTAGCAGCCTTTGTAGTTGTATTTTTTTACCTAGCACATGTGCCTCTGTAATTTCGGGCATAAGCAAAGTTGCAAGGCTACCAAGTAACCCCATGGGAAAAACAAGCAAAGGCATAACCATGCCTTTAAGCACACCATATTGCACTAAAGCTTCACTGCGCCCACCGCCAGCAATTAAATAAACCGCAATTCAAGATGGCACTATCATATTTTCTGCGGCATGTAGTGCACTTGAAAGTACACGCCCACTAGAAATAGGCCAAATAATATCCCAAATACGTTTTTTTGTATCGCTAGGCATTGTTTTTTCTATATTATCAAAAACCTTTTTAGCCTCCTTGCGATAAAACAGCACCATCACACCACAAGAGAGCGCCTCGCCCACTGTTGCACCGAGCAATATAACTGCACAGCGTATTTCTAGGCTCATGCCTTGTGTTTTAAACAATAACCACACTGTAATTACTATACGCAAAATCTGCTCCGCCATTTGGCTATATACATTAGGTTGCACACGGCGCATAGCCATAAAAAAACCACGAAAAACCGAGGCAATTGCCATAAATGGCAAAGCAAACGCAACCACACGTAATGCTAAAACTACACGTGCATCACCTATCCAATAAACTGCGGCTACATCTGCTAAAAAAAATTGCACAAATGCCGCAAACGCACCTATGCCAAAAGCCAGCCATAATAAACGTGAAAGCATGCCTTTTGCACTGGCTATGTTTTGGCTTAACTCCTCAGTTAAAAGGCGTGTTGACGCAATTGAAACACCAGCTGTTGCAAGTGTAATAAATACAGCATAAAAGGACATTATAAGTTGAAAAAGCCCTACGCCCTCCTCGCCGAGAGCACCAACCAAATAAATGCGAAAGCCCATGCCTGCAATCCTCAAAATAAAATCTGCGCTCGTGAGCACAACGGCGTTTTTTAAATAACTTTGTCTTTCCATGCACAGCCCTCCCTGAAATAGAATATGCACAATTTTTTTACAATATGTCAAATTGCAATTTGTAATAAACTATGCTATACTTTGTTACGTGTTAAATTTGCTTTAAATTTATTTTTTTGAGCTATTATTAACATAATCAAATTATATTTTAGGCTATTATGCCTAAGGAGGTTTTTATGTCAGAATCATGTTCACATAATTGTAGCAGTTGCAGTTCCAGTGGCTGTGGCGAGCGCAATGCCACCCCAACTTTTGAAGCACCTAACGAATTTAGCCAAGTTAAAAAAGTTATAGCTATTATGTCAGGCAAGGGTGGCGTTGGCAAAAGTATGACAAGTGCAATGCTTGCTGTTTCAATGCGCCGTTTAGGTTACCGCTGTGGCGTTTTAGATGGTGATATTACTGGCCCTTCAATACCAAAACTTTTTGGTGTTAAAGGCCCTGCAAATGTAAACGAAAACGGTATTTACCCAGTTGAAAGCTGTGGTGGTACATCTATCATGAGTATAAACGTGCTTATGGAAAACGAGGAAGACCCTGTTGTTTGGCGTGGCCCTGTGCTTGCTGGCGCTGTTAAACAATTTTGGACAGACGTTGTTTGGAGCGATATAGACTTTTTGTTTGTAGATATGCCTCCTGGTACTGGCGATGTACCTTTGACAGTTTTCCAAAGTTTGCCTGTTGATGGTATTATTGTTGTAACAAGCCCACAAGAGCTTGTTAGCATGATAGTTGGCAAGGCTGTGCAAATGGCTCAAGCGATGAACATACCCATTTTAGGACTTGTTGAAAACATGAGTTACATTAAATGTCCTGATTGCGATAAAGAGATTAAACTTTTTGGTGAAAGCCACGTTGATGAAGTAGCTGAAAAATATGGTTTAAGTGTTTTGGCAAAAATGCCAATTGACCCTAAATTTGCAGAACTTGCTGATGGTGGTTTAATAGACCAATTTACTGGTGACTATTTAAAAGTTGCCGCAAAAGTAGTGGAAGGTTTGCTTGATTAAACAAAACACAGTGACAGCTTCACAATATAAATAAAATTGAAAAATTGACTTTATTTTACAAGGTGGCAACGTTGTTTTTAGCGTTGCCACTTTGTTTATTATAATTAACATAAATATACTTACCTTTTCGTATAAAACAACAATTTTTAACTTAGCACCTTGCAAAACACTAAAAACTACACTATACTAAAGCATGTGTACTAATAAATTTACGAATTTACAAAATGCAAAAAAGGAGTATATGTTATGATTGAGAACGCTTATTTAAAACGTGTGTACGAAGGACTTGCCCAGCGCAATGCTCACGAGAGTGAATTTTTGCAAGCAGCTTATGAAGTGCTAGAGAGCATTGCACCAGTTGTTGAGGCTAACCCTGATTACGAAAAATGGGGTATTGTTGAGCGCATTGTAGAGCCAGAACGCATTATCACTTTTAGAGTGCCTTGGGTAGATGATGCTGGCAATGTGCAAGTTAACCGTGGTTACCGTGTACAATTTAACAGCGCAATTGGCCCATACAAAGGTGGTTTGCGCTTTCACCCATCAGTTAACCAAAGCATTTTAAAATTTTTAGGTTTTGAACAAATA
>CAYJJL010000153.1:0-5638 GCA_964370455.1 uncultured Faecalibacterium sp. | reverse complement strand
TTGCTCACCCCTCTCGGTGTGTGCCCTGCCGTTTGGCGACTTGATTATTCTACCACACCACATACCAACTGTCAAGCGTTTTTTTAAACTTTTTTAAGTTTTTTTTAAAAAGTTTTGCAAAAGCTTTAAAAACAACGTTTTACCTCAGTTTTTTTAACTTTTAAAACAGCCTTGTTGTTTCGTGGTTGTTCAATAATATCATTTTTAGGCTTTCATGTCAACACTTTTTGCTTTAAAAAAACAACTTTCGCCACAGTGCTTATTTTTTACTATTATATATATAGCATTTTGACATTAATCTTGTTGTACAATAAAATAAGCACACAATTTATAGTGTGCCTATATTATTACAAAGTTTTAACTATATTATTCAAATATTTAAACTAATGCTCAAACATCTCACAAAACTTATATACTTATATAGTATATATACTTTTATTATTCTAACAGTTTGCCTCTAAGCTGTTTTAATATCTTACGCTCTCGCCGAGATACCTGCACTTGAGTTGTGCTTAAAATACGTGCTGTTTCACTTTGGGTTTTTCTTGCAAAAAATCTAAGTTCTATTAAATGTCTATCTTCAGGTGTTAATTCTGAAAGCACTTGTTCTAAACTTATACGCTCTGAAAGCTCCTCTTCTGGCGATGGTACTGGTATATCAAGTTGCCTACCTGTTTCGTCGTCACTTTCTGGTGTTAGGCTCATTGCAGGTTGCGAGGCACGTATTGCAAGTGCAACCGCTTGCGGTTCAACTTGCAATTCTATCGCTAGTTGGTTAACACCAGGTTCAACCCCACTTTGTTTTATAATTTTATCTCTTAAATGGTTTATCTTTAAACCAAGCTCTTTTATAGAACGGCTAACTTTAACAGTACCACCATCACGAAACAACTTTTTTATCTCGCCTAAAATAACTGGCACAGCATAAGTCGAAAAACAAACACCTCTTTCAGTATCAAAACCATCAAAAGCTTTTACTAAACCCATACAACCTGCACCATATAAATCATCATACTCTATACCTCTACCACGAAACCTACCAGCGCAAGCATGAACCAAACCGAGATTATTTTCAATAAACTCTTCCCTTACTGCCGCAGTTGCTACCATACACCCTCACTTTCATATATATTAACATTTATAAAACACACCAAATTAAAAGCGGTTACAAACAAAACCGAACAAAAATATATATTCGGATTTATATGTAACCAACTGATTTCATGTTTTAATATGTTAAGCGAACCAATATTATTTGAAAATTTTTTTCGCTATTAATATGTAAGCAAGCTATTTATGTTCTGATAACAACTTTTGCATTACTATTTTTGTGCCTTTACTAGGTTTTGATGTAACTTTTACTGTATCCATAAAACTTTGCATAACTGCAAAACCTAAACCCGAGCGCTCATCTGGGTTACCTGTGGTAAAAAGTGGTTCCATAGCTTTATTTATATCCGGTATGCCTACACCTTTATCAGATATCACTATACGTATTAGCCTATTGGGGTAAACAGACATTATCATTTGTATATTGCCAATGCTTTCAGGGTAGGCGTGTACTATGCAATTTGTTACCGCCTCTGAAACCGCTGTTTTTAAATCTGCAATTTGTGGTACTGTTGGATCATATCGTGCCACAAATGCTGCAACCGCACTGCGCGCAAAAGCCTCGTTTGTGCTACATGAAGGGAATGTCATTTTTACTATATTTTCTGCTTTCATAGGTGCTCCATTTCTTTTATCTTAATTTTTGCTATTTTTAATACTTTTTGCATCTGTGCTGGAGGGTTTTGTATTGTTAAATCTCCGCTATAAGCTTCCATGCGTCTTTTGCGCCCAAGTATCAAGCCTAAACCAGATGAATCCATAAACGAAACTGCTGAAAAATCCATTATTAAATGTTTTGGTAATCTCCCAGCAATAGTACCATCTATATTTTCACGCAAGGTTTGCGCTGAATCATGATCAATCTCTCCACTTATATAGGTATATAAAACATCTCCCGCCGAATCAAAAGTTACATTCGTCATTTTTACTCCTTTCATTTTATACCAATTTGCAAAAATAAAACGTTATCGGCTGCATTAAAATAAATGCAAACAATAACTATTAATAAAAGCCTAATGTGCATTTTATAAAAGTAAATTTAAAACAGATAATAAAAAAACTGCATAATCTCCATGCACCTAGCATAAAGATTATACAGTTTATTTTTTGCAATATTTAGTAAAACGTGTCGCCTGCCTAATATAAAATTAATTTTTGCAACTAAAAGCATACCATATCTTGTTTACACAAACAAGCATTAACCTAGCGCCGCAATACCTTCTTTAATATTTATCATTTTGTCTTGGCTACGTGCAAATTTACCACGTATTTCCTCAACTAGTGCCTCTGGCGCTTTTTCGACAAATTTAGGGTTGTTTAATTGGTTTTGGAACATTGCCATTTCTTTTTCAGCTTTTTGTAGTTCTTTTTGCAAACGTGCAAGTTCTTTTTCCCTATCAATAAGCTCCATCATTGGTATAAATCCACGCGCTGTGTGTGTTGCAACTTGTACAACACCCTCTGTTTCGCCTGTGTATTTTTGTGTGAACTCAACTTCAGTGGCAAAAGCAAATTTCGCTAGGTAAACAGCACTTTTTTCAAAAGGTGCTATATCAGCTGTTTCAATAGTCATCCTTGTTTTTTTAGTTGGGTGTACATTCATCTCTGTACGCATTGCGCGTACAGCTTTAATGTAATCCATAACTTTTTGAAAGTCTTCTTCCTCGCTTGGCCAGTCATAACCCTCTAACATTGTTGGCCATGCATCAAGCATGATAGTTTCGCCTGCACCTGGTAAGGCTTGGTATAACTCCTCGGTAACAAAAGGCATAAATGGGTGTAATAATTTTAACGCCTGTGCTAAAACATAAACCAAAACTTTACGTGCAACATCGGCTTGTTCTTCATCGCCACTATTTAGGCGAGGTTTTGCAATCTCAATGTACCAATCGCAGTAAATTTCCCATATAAAATCGTTTACTTTTGCTGCAGCAAGCCCCATTTCAAAGCTGTCTAGGGTTTCGGTTACCGCTTTTGAAACTTTATTTAGTTTTGTTAATAGCCATTTATCGCTCATGTCTAGTTTATCCACGCTTGGCAAACCAGCCTCAAAGCCCTCTGGTATGTTCATCAAAACAAAGCGTGTTGCATTCCAAAGTTTATTTGCAAAGTTGCGTGCAGCTTTAACTTTTTCCTCAGAATAACGCATATCGTTACCAGCAGTTGAGCCATCAACAAGCATAAAACGCAAGGCATCTGCGCCATATTCAGAGATAACTTCTAGTGGGTCTATGCCGTTGCCTAGAGATTTTGACATTTTGCGTCCTTGAGCATCACGTACTATACCATGTATGCAAACTGTGTCAAAAGGAGCTTTATCTGTGTAAGCAAGGCCAGAGAAAATCATGCGGCTTACCCAGAAACCAATTATATCGTAGCCAGTAACCAGTGTGTTTGTTGGGTAGAAGTAATTGAAATCCTCTGCGTTTTCATTAGGCCAGCCTAAAGTGCTAAAAGGCCAAAGTGCACTTGAAAACCAAGTATCAAGTGTATCTTCATCTTGTTTTAAATTTTTGCTACCGCAAATATCACAAGCACAAGGTGCAGATTTTTTAACCATGGTTGCACCACAATCGTCACAGTACCATGCTGGTATTTGATGCCCCCACCATAATTGACGAGAAATACACCAATCACGTGTGTTTTTCATCCAGTTCATGTAGTTTTTGGTAAAGCGCTCTGGCACAAATTTAATGTCGCCATTTTCTACGCTTTCAACCGCTGGTTTTGCTAATGGTTCCATTTTAACAAACCATTGCTTTGAAATCATAGGTTCTATTGTTGTGTGGCAGCGGTAACATGTGCCAACATCATGGCGGTGTGGCTCAACCTCTTTTAGCGCACCAGTAGCTTCTAAATCTGCCAAAATAGCCTTGCGAGCTTCTTTAGTTGTCATACCTGCGTATTTGTCGCAATCTAAAACTTCTGGTTCGTTTTCACCACCACGGCCAGATGCAATTAGCTCATCTGCAATTGCCTTTTCTTTTGCGCCTGTTAAGTGACCATCATATGTGAAAACACGTACAATTGGTAAGTTATGGCGCTGGCCAACTTCGTAGTCGTTAGGGTCGTGCGCTGGTGTAATTTTAACAACACCAGTGCCTTTTGTCATATCTGCATGTTCATCGCAAACTATTGGTATTTCTTTGTTGATTAATGGTATTAAAACATGGCAACCGTGCAAATGTTTATAGCGCTCATCCTCACTGTTAATAGCAACCGCTGTATCGCCTAGCATAGTTTCAGGGCGAGTTGTTGCAAGCACTAATTTTTCGCCTGTTTCTTTTACTGTATAATATAAGTGGTAAAAGTTGCCATCTTTTTCTTCATATTCAACCTCTGCATCAGAAATTGAAGTATTACAATAAGGGCACCAGTTTACAAGGCGGTTACCACGATATATAAGCTTTTTATCGTATAAACGAACAAAAACCTCGTGTACTGCCTCTGAGCAGCCTTCATCCATAGTAAAACGCTCACGCTTCCAATCGCAAGAAGAGCCTAGCTTTTTAAGCTGGTTAACTATGCGGTTGCCGTAGGTGTTTTTCCAATCCCATGCACGTTCCATAAAACCGTCACGGCCTATCATATCTTTTGTTACACCGTCGGCTTTCATGGCTTCAACAACTTTTGCCTCGGTTGCAATTGAGGCGTGGTCTGTGCCTGGTAGCCAAAGTGCAGAGTAACCTTGCATACGTTTAAAACGTATTAAAATATCCTGCATTGCATTATCCACAGCATGGCCCATGTGTAGTTGGCCTGTAACGTTTGGCGGTGGCATAACGATAGTGTATGGCTTTTTGTTTTTGTCAGCTTTGGCGTGGAAGTAATCGCCATCTAGCCATGTTTGGTAAATTCTATCTTCTACCAAACTAGGGTCATATTGTTTTTCTAGTTCTTTCATCATAAAACTCCTTTGCTTTTTGTGGAGTGGAATATAAAAAACCGCCCCACGGAATAAATTTCCATGGGACGGTTTGTAATAACCGCGGTACCACCCAAATTGATGCAATTAATATTTACTGCAAAAACAGTATATTATAAGCACCCTCTTGCACCCTTGTAACGGAGGGTAAACCCGAAAACGACTACTATAACAACTACATAAACCAGTGTTAGTTCCCCGTTTTTGCTCAAAAGTGACAGTGTTGCAAAGCATATACCGAGTTGCAGCAAACCTCGGCTCTCTGAAAAATACTATTGCGCACATTCTTTATCTTAGCATTTTAATTTATACATTATATAGGATACAAGTTTTTTAGTGTTTTGTCAAGTAGTGATAATACTTGCCTAGATATGATTTTTCTGCAATTTTTCTTTGCTTTGTTCTAAAAAATAATAAAGCTTTATTTGATAGACGTAAAATCCAGCAAATAAAGCTCTGTTTAATGTTTTTATTATGCAGTTAAATTATAACTCACGCAACTCGTTATCTATTGCGTGTAGTGTTTCTTGCGAAAGTATATCTACATGATTTGACACTTGTGAAAGTGGCATAACTTTTGCAAGCTCAAGCATAGGGTTGTTA
>CAYJJL010000152.1:0-5720 GCA_964370455.1 uncultured Faecalibacterium sp. | reverse complement strand
CTACTCACAAGGGTAGCTTAACCCCCAGTTTTGGCGTAAAGTATCCATTAGTTCCATTATAAACATTGTTTCGCTGTGTGGCATTTCTGGGCATTGTTTTTCGCCTTTTTTAATGGCGTTGTAGCTAGATAACACCTCATACTCAAAACCTGTAATTTGCTCTGGTGCGTCTATGCTTTTTATCAATTTACCTTGTGTATCATAAATGTTAAGTTGCTGGCAATTCATTATACCTTCAACTATCATATAACCTTTATCGCCATGTATAAAACCTTGTGAGTTACTGCGCCCTAATGCAGAGGAATGTAACAAAGCAATTTTGCCGTTTTTGTAGCGTATGGTAATCGCATTTTGGCTATCAACACCATCTTGCGTAATGGTAGCTGTTGTGGTTACTTCATCAATATCGTTGCCTAAAATCATGCTAGCGTAGTTTAGCACATATACGCCTAAATCTAACAACGCACCGCCAGCAAGCTCTGGTTTGTGCATGCGTGGTATGTTATATATAGGGAAGCAAAAGTTTGTGCTAATTGAGCAAACTTCGCCTATAATGCCGCTTTCTATTTGTTCGGTGATAATTTTGCGCATTGGTAAAAAACGTGACCAAAGTGCCTCGGTAATAAACAAATTGTTTTGCTTTGCTAGTGCAAAAAGCTCTTTTGCTTGTTTTGCGTTTACTGTAAAAGGTTTTTCGCAAATTACATTTTTGCCGTTTTCTAAACAAAGTTTAACATGTTCGTAATGGTGCGAGTGTGGTGTTGCAACATATACTAGCTCAATTAAAGGGTCTTTGACCATTTCTTCATATGAGCCATATGCATTTGCAAAGCCGTATTCTTTTGCAAACTCTTGTGCCTTTTCAAGTGAACGTGCAGATACTGCATATGCTTCGATTTGTTCTAACCCATTAATTGTAGTTGCCATTTTGCGTGAGATATTTCCAGCGCTTAAAATTGCCATTTTCATGTTAGGTTCTCCAATCTGTAATAGTGTATTGTTAATGTAACGATTTTCAAAGTAATTTGTGTATATTATAACACATATTACAAAAAGGTAAAAGCGATAAATGTGTTGTATCTATTAATCTTGCTTTTTTGTGGTTAGTACAGTATTATATAATAGTGCATAAATGATTGAAAGGACATAAAAATAATGGAGTTTCATTTTATTATAAATCCGGCGGCGGGTAAAAAAAATTATTATGAGTTTTTACAAAAAGAGCTAGAACAAAAACAAAGCACCTTGTGTGCAAATGAGCATAGCTATACAATACATATTTCTAACTATCCAAAACATACTTGTAAAATAGCTAAAAAAATCGCACAAGAGGGGGCGCAGTGCGTAATATTTGCAGTTGGCGGTGATGGTACTTTTAGCGAGATAGTAAGCAGCGTTTATAACTACACAAATGTTAGCGTGGGCTGTATACCTTGTGGCAGTGGTAACGATTTTATACGTAACTTTGGCGAGCGCAATGATTTTTTAGATTTAGAAAAACAGTTTAACGGCAAAACACATTTAATTGATTTAATAAAAACAAACGTGGGTGTTTCTAGCTGTATTTGCTCGGCGGGGTTAGACGCTGATATAGCCCATGCGATGCCAACTTTTAAAAAATTGCCATTTTGTAGTGGCTCAATGGCGTATAACATGGCAATTTTAAAGTGCCTGATGCGTAAATTAGGCAAAAGTTATACGATAAAAATTGACGGAGAGGAAATAAAGGGGGAGTATCTATTTGCAGCATTTTGTAACGGTAAAGCGTATGGCGGTGGCTTTTTAGCCGCACCAGAAGCACTGCTTACAGATGGTTTTTTAGATGTTGTACTTGTGCGCAAGGTAGGTTTAACGCTTATAGCTAAAATTATAGGTAAATATAAAAAAGGCGAGCATATACAAAATGGCAACATAGTGCCAGAATTACAAGAAATTTTTACGTTTAAACGAGCTAAAAAAATATGCTTAAAACCTGTAAATGCAAACGAAACTTTGCTTATAAACATTGATGGCGAAATTGCTAAGGCTAAACAATTTAATAGCGAAGTATTACCATTAAAAGGTAAAATATTTTTACCTGAAAACATAGTTGTATAATTTAAGGCGGTGGCAAATAATTTGCCACCGCCTTATTAATTAATACACAAAAATTAAATATATTATTTTTCGTCTGATCTATAAGTATTAGGGCTAATGCCTATATTTTTTTTAAAGCACTGCGCAAAATAACTAGGGGAAGAAAAACCAAGTTTTTGGCTAATTGCAGATATAGAATAGTTTGTTTTTTTAAGCATGTGCTTGCTTTCTTCAAGGCGTAGTTTTATCATGTAGTTTATAGGTGTTATGTCAAACGATTTATTAAAAGTATGCGATAAATAATATTTATTTATATGCACAATATCTGCAAGCTCTGTCAGCGATAAAGATTCCCTATAATGCAAATCTATATAGCGTTTAACAAGGGCACATTCTTTGCTAATATTAACGTCTTCAATAGGGTTAAGCTCAAAATCAGCTTGTCGTTTTATTTTTAGCAAAATTATATCTACAAGTTTAGAGCAAAGTTCTTCATAACCAGTGCTACAGTAGCGCAACTCGTGCAATAGTGCTTCAAAGTATGGTAAAATACTTTCTTTACTATGGTTAAAATTTAAAGCTTGCCAATCTTTTGTTTTTTATGCAAAAGTGAAATTTGCACCAGAAATGCCTACAGCAATAAACTCTAGCGGATTGGTGCTGGTACTAATCTCTGTATGCTCAACATTTGCATTAATTATTATTAAATCACCACCGCCAACTGCGTGTGTTTCGTTTTCAATTACAAAAGAGCCAACACCACTAACGCAGTAAAATATTTCACTGCATGAGTGTGTATGTGGCATGCTTATCCAATCATCACCACAATAAGATTTACCAACATACATTAAATTCATGTTATTTGATAAATATATGTTTTTTTGTGCACTTAAACGGTTGTCACCCACGATTAACACTCCTTTAATAACTAATTGTTATAGTATATTGCTTTAATATAAGTATATTGCTTTTATGTTGGCTAGTCAAGAGCAAATTCACTTATTAATAGCACAATATTGTTTTATGAAGTTAATATAAAAGCAAAATATATAAACTGTTAAGCAAGATATGCATTGATATTAAAGCCTACTTTGTTATAATTAAATTGTGAAGTTGGTGCTTTTACTAACTTAAAAAATAAACGATAAAACGAATTTTATAAAAACTAGGAGTGCGTTATGGAAAATACAATTAAAAATTCAGTGCTAAATGCATTTGCTTTAAAAAGCGAGATTATCTCATGCGAGAGATATGGCGAGGGACATATTAACGAAACATATAAAATAGTTTGCGAAGGTGGCGAGTGGTATATTTTACAAAAATTAAGCCAAACTGCTTTTAAACGCCCTGACCAACTTATGGAAAACGTTGCAAATGTAACTGAATTTTTGCAAAAGCGTGTTGATACTAAAAGAGAAGCACTAAGTTTAGTACCAACGCATGATGCAAAAATGTATTACGTAGATGAAGATGGCGAATATTACCGTGTTTATGATTTTATAATGGATAGCTATGCTTTGCAAATGGCACAAAGCCCTGTTGATTTTTACGAGAGCGCAGTTGCATTTGGTCATTTTCAAAAATTGCTTTCTGAGTATCCTGCCGAAAATTTATTTGAAACAATTGCAAATTTCCACAACACACCTGCACGTTTTGCTAACTTACATAAAGCTATTGAAAAAGACGTAAAAGATAGAGTTAAAACTTGCCAAAAAGAAATAGATGGTTTTTTAAAGCGAGAATGTGAAGCTGCCACCTTGACAGATTTGCTAAGTGAGGGTAAACTACCTTTAAAGGTTACACATAATGATACAAAACTGAATAATGTGTTAATGGATAACACTACACGCAAAGCTGTTTGTGTTATTGATTTAGATACAGTTATGGCTGGGCTTGTTGCGTATGATTTTGGTGATTCTATACGTTTTGGTGCATCCACTGCACTGGAAGATGAAACAGATTTAAGCAAAGTAAGCATGGATATAGAGCTTTTTCGCACATACGCTGAGGGTTTTTTAAGTGCGTGTGGTGCTGCATTAACCGAAACAGAAATTAACACTTTGCACTGGGGTGCAAAACTTATGACACTTGAGTGTGGCGCACGCTTTTTAACTGATTACCTAGACGGTGATAATTATTTTAGAATACACAAAGAAAACCACAACCTTGACCGTGCACGCACACAGCTAACACTAGTTGAAGATATGGAAACAAAGTTTGAACAAATGCTTGAAATTGTGCAAACTACCGCTAAAAAATATTAAATTAGGAGATTTAACATGGCTAATCACAAACCAACCTTAGTTATTATGGCAGCTGGGCTAGGCTCTCGTTTTGGAGGGATGAAACAAATTGCACCTGTTGATGAACAAGGGCATATTATAATGGATTACTCAATTTATGATGCAAAACGTGCCGGTTTTGAAAAAGTAGTGTGCATAATTAAAAAGGAAAAAGAAGAAGAGTTTGAAACACATATAGGCGCACGTATACGCAAGCAAATCGAGCTAGAATATGCATACCAAGAAATGGACGCTTTGCCAACTGGTTTTACACTGCCAGCAGAGCGTACAAAACCTTGGGGTACTGGCCATGCAATTTTATCAGCGGCATCTAAAATTGACGGTGCATTTGCTGTTATAAATGCCGATGATTTTTACGGTGCAAATGCCTATAAAGAAATGTATGATTTCCTTGTTACTGAACGCAGTGAAAGCGAACATGCAATGGTTGGCTACTTGCTAAAAAACACAATGAGTGATAGTGGTAGTGTTGCACGTGGCGTTTGCGAACAAGACGAAAGCGGATATTTAACAGGTATTAACGAACGCACACACATTGAGCGCCGTGGCGAAGATGGCGCTTACAGTGAGGATGGTGGCAAAACATTTACAGATATTTCAGGGCAAACAATAGTTTCGCTTAATTTATTTGGTTTCCAACACTCTATGCTAGATGAGCTTGAAAAACGCTTTCCTAAATTTTTAGAAAAAACTATGGTAGAAAACCCACTGAAAGGCGAATACTTCTTGCCAATGGTAGCTGGTGCACTTTTAGAAGAAAATATTGCAACTTGCAAAGTTTTGCATAGCGGCGATACTTGGTATGGCATAACATACGCAAGTGATTTACCACTTTTAAAAGACGCAATTGCACGTATGAAAAACGAGGGATTGTATCCAAGTGATTTGTGGGCATAATAAGCAACTTGAGGTTTTTAATTTTATAGTAATGTGTTTTTAATTATAGTCAAAAATTTTTATATGAAAACCTAATAGTCTGTTTATAAAAGGGGGATTATTCAGATGATAAACGTTGCAGTAATAGGTCTTGGTACAATAGCACCAATACATTTACAGGCTATACAAAGTAACGAAAACGCAAAGTTAGTTGCAATTTGTGATATTGATACATCAAAGCAAATGCAAATTGAAGATGTTGTGTTTTATAATGATATGGATGAAATGCTTAAAGCACAAAAAATAGATTGCGTGCATTTATGTTTACCGCATTATTTGCATATAATTGCAATTGAAAAATGTGCAAAAGCAGGTGTAAATATTTTTACTGAAAAACCCCTAGGCATGACTTACGAAGAATGTACAAAAGTATTTGATTTAGAAAAAAAGTATAATATTAAAATA
>CAYJJL010000151.1:0-5744 GCA_964370455.1 uncultured Faecalibacterium sp. | reverse complement strand
ATCGCCACTTAAATCTTCACGCATTACAAAACAAAAGTTTTTGCCAAGTTTAACGACTTTTGCAGTGCAAACGTTGTTTATGCGTTTTGAGCGCACTGTAAAAAATACGCCCTCCTTTTGGCAAATAACGCCACTGCACATAAGTTTATCTATTATTTCCATAACTTTACGAGCTTCAGATTTATCGCTAGCAAAGCGTTTTTTTAGCATTTTTATAGTACATGGGTTATTGCTAATTTCATGTTCGATTTTTTCTCTAAGATTCATAAATTCTCTCTTTCTTCACACACACATCTATTATTAAATAAAACTTATCTAAGTATGATTTTCTGTAATTTTATATGGTGTTTCTCTAAAAATGTTTGTTTTTTTAACAGTTAAATATAAAAACAGCCCTGCAAAATGCAGAGCTGTTTGTTTCGATTAGCCAAGTCGTGAGGATAACACACAAGCCACGATAGCACCAACTAAAAAAATTGCGCCTATAATTTTTGTTAGTTTAGCAAGCATACGCTCTGCTGGGCTAACATAATTTTCTGCGTTCATTCCGTTGCCACCTGTGATAGCACCCGAAAGGCCTTTGCCACGGTTTTGCTGAGCAAGTGTTAAAAAGATAATAGCTATTGCAGCAATAAGCAGGATAATACCGCCGATAATTTCGTAGATTGTCATGTTACTTAAAACTCCTCTATATAAATATTAAACTTAAAATGGTTATTATTTGAATTTGCAAAAAAATGCATAAAAATTCATAGTGAAGATATTTTACCATATTATTTAAAAAAAGGCAAGGAGTTTTGTAATTTTAATCTGATTTTATTGTTTTTTGTGATATATTATAAATTTTGTTAAATATTGAAATAGTTAAAGACAAAACTACAGAAAAATTATTTATTTGTGATATGTATATACACGATCCAATTATCGCTTGTCTTTTTTTGTCAAAAAATAGCATGAAATAGTAAGAATTTATAACTATGTTGCAGTACTTTGGTAAAAAGTTACAAAATAAACCATAAAATTTTTTAACTATTTTAATTAATCTTTAAATAAAGTTAGTTGACAAAACAAAAAAAGGGGCGTATACTATAACTGTTCTTACTTTCGAGGACAAATAATTCATGCCCCTGGTAGCTTCATTATCCAAGCGATGGTACACATTTCAACCAAAGACTGGCAAATTCTTCCGTGGGCACAAACAACAAGGAGTAACACAATGTTTGAAGACAAAAGTTTAGTTTGTAAAGACTGCGGCCTAGAATTTACATGGACTGCTGGTGAACAAGAATTCTACGCATCTCGTGGTTTCGAAAACCAACCACAACGTTGCAAACCTTGCCGCGATGCTCGCAAAAACAGCAGCCGTGGCGAACGTCAAATGTTTGACGCAGTTTGCGCAGCTTGTGGTAAGGACTGCAAAGTTCCTTTCCAACCACGTGAAGATCGTCCTGTTTACTGCTCTGATTGCTTCGCTAAAAGCAAAAACGACTAATAGGATAATTCTAAAGTCACATTGAGAGCCACTTCGTTATGAAGTGGCTCTTTTTTTATAATACACTTGCACAATGGTATACTTTTAAGGTATAGTATAGGTAAAATAATTAACGATAATTAGGTTTTTAAAAAATGGATAATAAAATTAAACTAGATAAACGCCTTAGTGTTGCGGCAAGTTTTGTGCGAGATGGCTTGCCAGTTGCAGATATAGGCTGCGACCATGGAAAATTAGCTGTACACTTAGCGCTCACAGGTAAAGTACCAAAAGTTATAGCTACTGATTTAAATAGCGACCCTCTAGCAAAAGCAAAAATAGCGGCAGAACAAGCAAATTGCACCAATAAAGTGGAGTTGCGCCTTGGCGATGGTTTGTGTGTTTTATCTGAAAACGAAGTTGGCACAATAATTGTGGCAGGACTTTCAGCACAAACTATTATTGAAGTGTTGGAAAAAGCACCTTGGCTTTTAAAACAAAACTCGCCTCGTTTGGTGTTAGTACCAGTTACAAAACATCCAACTTTGCGCAAATGGCTTTTGGAAAAAGGTTTTGAATTAGTGCGTGATTACCCGCTAGAGGCAGCGGGCAAGTGGTATACAGTAATGGTTGCTGAGTATACAGGGGTAAAATTAAAGCCGCAAGATATAAGCATTGAACAAATGGTTTATGGCAAAACACAAAATGAGGAATATTTTGCGCCATATGCTTTAAGAGTGCAAAAACATTTAAAAAAGAAACTGCTTGGTTTAAAAGCAGATGAGAAATTAGCAAAAGATATAAATGAATTTTTACAAAAACAAAAAGATTTATATTAGTTATGAAATGGAGTTTTACATGGCAACTATAGCAGAAATTTATAATTTGCTTGAACAAAATGCCCCAAAAATACTTGCACAAAGTTGGGATAATGTTGGTTTATTGGTGCAGACAAACCCTGAAAACGAGCAAAATGTTTTGGTGGCTTTGGATATTACACATGAGGTTGTAAAAGAGGCTGAGCAATTAAATTGTCAACTAGTAGTTTCGCACCACCCTGTAATATTTAGCGGTTTAAAAACGCTTAGCGAAAAAGACGTTTGTGCACAACTTTACTTAAAAGGTATTTCTGCTATTTGTATGCACACAAATTTAGATGCAACTGTTGGCGGTGTAAATGATGTTTTAGCACAAATTTTAAATATAAAAGAAACCGAAGTTTTTGCTGATGGCTGTGGGCGCATAGGTAACATTGAACCTACAACGGCTGAAAATTTAGCAGAGCTTTGCAAAACTAAGTTTGGCGCAGGTGTGCGCTGTGCAAAAGCCGATAAAACAATTAAGCGTCTAGCAGTTGTCAGTGGTTCAGGTGGTAGCTATTTTGAAGAAGCTTTGAACCTTGGCGCAGATGCTTTAGTAACAGGCGAGGCAGGCCACCACAACGCATTAGATGCAAAACGCCTTGGCATAACATTGATAGCCGCTGGACACCACGCAACCGAAGCGCCAATTTTGCCAGTGCTAGCACAGCAAATAAAAAATGCTTTTGCAGAGGTTAATACTTTTGTGAGCAAAGCAGATAAAGACCCGTTTATGTATTTATAAGGAGCAAAATAATGGCATTAGATGCAGCAACACTGGCGCTTTGCGTCAAACAACTAAATGAAGTTTTAGCAGACAGCAAAGTTGATAAAATACACGAACCAACTAGAGACGAAATTTTAATTTCAATGCGTACTTTTACAAAGACATATAAACTTTTGCTATCTGCGCGTAGTGGGTCAGCAAGGGTTTGTTTTACTGATGCAGTGCTCGAAAACCCAGCAGTACCACCAAGTTTTTGTATGCTTTTGCGCAAGCATTTTGGCGGTGGACGCTTGCTTGCTGTACGTATGGAAGATGGCGATCGCATAGTATATTTTGATTTTAGATGTGTTAACGAAATGGGAGATTTAGTCTACAACACAATTTGTGTTGAGCTAATGGGGCGTTACTCAAACCTTGTTTTAGTGCAAAATGGTAAAATATTAGATGCCTTAAAACGTGTTTCGTTTGAGGATAGTGAGGTGCGCCAACTTTTGCCTGGCTTAAATTATACCTTGCCAGAAAAACCAACTCGCCCTGATTTTGCAAAAACAACAGCGAGCGATATTGTAGCAATTGCAATAGAGGCAGAAATGCCTATTGTAGATGCACTTTGCCGTAGTGTGGCTGGTGTTAGTGCACTAGTTTTTAAAGAGGCTGTTTACCGTGCATTTGGCGCAAATAACCCAGTTGCAAATACAATTACCGATGAAGAAAAATCGAAATTAATCACAGCGATTGAGCAAATTAAAGATGAACATGCAAACGGTGGCACACCTGTTAGCATAATACATCCAGACGGACGTTTTGTGGATTTTACTTTTTTTGTACCAAAACAATTTGGCGATGATTACACAATAAAAATATGGCCAAGCTTTTGTGAATTGTTAGATGGCTATTACAAAGATAAAGACCACGCAGAGCGTATGCGTGCAAAAGGGCGTGAGCTACAAAAAGCTGTGCATAATATGCACGAGCGTGCTATACGCAAACAAAAAACACGCACAGAAGAACTACGTACAAGCAAAAAAAGCGATAAATTACGCCTTTATGGTGAGCTACTTTCAGCAAATTTATATCTAGCTGAAAAAGGCATGGAAAGCATAACTGTACAAAATTGGTACGATGATGGTAACGAGGTTACTATACCGCTAGATTTGCGTTATACACCAAGCGAAAATGCACAGCTTTATTTTAAGCAGTATAAGAAAAAACAAACAGCAATACGCATGTTAAAGGAACTTTTAATTGCAGGCGAAATAGAAATAGAGTACTTAAAAACAGTGCTTTATGAGGTTAACGCAGCCGCAAATGAGCAAGAACTTGAAGAAATTCGTTTAGAACTAAAAAGCCAAGGCTATTTAAAATATTATAAACCAAAGGCGAAACGTCACAAACCTGCGGATTACAGGCGTTTTGTTTCTAGCGATGGGTTTGAAATTTTAGTAGGGCGCAATAATGCTCAAAACGAACGTTTAAGTTTGCACACGGCAAGAGGCCGTGATTTATGGTTTCATACACAAAACATTGCAGGTAGCCACGTTGTTGTGTTTAGCGGTGGGCAAGTAGTACCAGACCAAACAAAATTTGAGGCAGCTCAACTGGCAGTAGTTTTTTCTAGCATTTCAAATGGCGTTAAAGTGCCTGTTGATTACACAGAAGTTAAAAATTTGCGCAAAAATAGTGGCCTTGCCCCTGGTATGGTGCTTTACGATAACTACGAAACAGCAATAATTACACCAGAAAAAGATATTGCAGAAAAATTAGCAAAAAAATAAGATGAAAAGTTGTTTTTGGCTTAATGATATTAGGTGATACTACAAAAATAAATATAGTGCATATTTACATGGTTAAATGTGCACTATATTTTTAAAATCAACGGAGGTTTTAAATGCAAATATCAGAAATGCGCCTTTATTTGATAAAATATCTGCTGGGTGAAAACCAAAGATATATTAATATGGAAATACCAAAATCAGAACAGGAGCAAAAAAATTTGCTGCGCTCTTTATTTAATGTACGCCCACCTCACACAGTAAGTGATGAGTTTTTAAAAATTCAAGATGAATATCTAAAAGCGGAGGTTTTAAGCCGTGGCATAGTGGATATTAACACACTGATGCCAACAGCATTTAGCGATAAAATTTATTTGTGGCAAGGCGATATAACAAGGCTAAACGCTGATGCTATTGTAAATGCTGCTAACTCAGCACTACTTGGGTGTTTTCAACCTATGCATAATTGTATTGATAACATTATCCACACACTTTCTGGTGTTCGGCTCAGGTTAGATTGCAATGAGTTAATGGAAAAGCAAGGCCACGAGGAAGAAACAGGTGAAGCGAAAATTACACCTGCTTACAACCTACCAAGCAAATATGTGTTACATACTGTAGGGCCAATTATCTCTGGCAAGCTTACAGATAAAGATAAAAAGCTATTAGCAAACTGCTATAACTCTTGTATGGAAGTGGCTGTAAAAAATGATGTTAAATCTATTGCTTTTTGCTGTATTTCAACAGGTGTTTTTTGTTTTCCGAAAGAGCAAGCGGCAGAAATTGCAGTGAAAACTGTTTTTGAGTTTTTGCAAAACAATCATAGAGATATAAAACTAATTTTTAATGTGTTCATGGATAAGGATTTGGAAATTTATCAAAACTTATTGAATAAATAGATATATATTACAATT
>CAYJJL010000150.1:411-5744 GCA_964370455.1 uncultured Faecalibacterium sp. | reverse complement strand
CATATTTTGCTATATCCTCCATACTGTGCGAAACTAGCAAAACAGTTGTGCCTGTTTTTTTGTGATAATCTTTAATTTGGCTCAAAAGCGTATCACGCCCCTCAGGGTCAAGCCCTGCTGCTGGTTCATCTAATACCAAAATGCGTGGCTTCATCGCCATGACACCAGCCACAGCAACACGGCGCTTTTGCCCACCTGAAAGTTCAAACGGGCTGCGCTCAAGTAGTTCTTCATCAAGGCCAACAAAGGTAGCAGCCTCTTTTACACGTTTATCAATTTCGGCTGTATCAAGCCCCATGTTTTTAGGGCCAAAGGCTATATCTTTATAACAAGTTTCCTCAAAAAGTTGATACTCAGGATACTGAAAAACAAGCCCTACCATAAAACGAAAACTACGGAGTTTTGCTGTGTTTTCCCATATATCTATGCCATCTATTATTACCTTACCACTTGTGGGTTTATTTAGGCCGTTTAAGTGCGAAACAAGCGTGCTTTTACCACTGCCAGTTGAACCTATTATGCCTACAAACTCACCCTCGTTAATTTCAAGGTTAATATCATCTATTGCCACAGTTGCGTCAGGCATGCCAACGTTATAGGTGTAAGTGAGGTTTTTTAACTCAATTAAAGCCATGTTATTCGCCCTCCTTTAGTAGTTCGTAGAGAGCATTTGCACAATCATCAATTGTTATTATATCCTCTGCTAAAGTTATGCCTACTTTTGCAAGTTCCTCTCGCAGTTCAGCCGCTTGCGGTACATCTAAATGGTAAGAGCGCAATTGTTCTGGTTTTGAAAAAACCTCTTTTGGCGTGCCGTTCATAACAACCTCGCCTTTGTTCATAACTATAACTCTATCCGCTAAAGTAGCTTCTTCCATATAATGCGTAATAGCAAGCACTGTTATGCCGTACTCTTTATTAAGTTTTGTTATTGTTTTCATAACACTTTCACGGCCGTATGGGTCAAGCATAGCAGTGGCTTCATCTAAAATTAGGCAATCTGGGCGCATGGCAATAATACCAGCAATTGCAACACGTTGTTTTTGCCCACCTGAAAGGTGATGTGGTGCTTTTTTGCGGTATTTGTATATTTTTACAGTTTGCATTGCTTCATCTATGCGTGTGCGCATTTCGTCAGGTGGCACGCCGAGGTTTTCCAGCGCAAAGGCAACGTCCTCCTCGACAACTGTCGCCACAATTTGGTTATCAGGGTTTTGAAAAACCATGCCAACTTTTTGGCGTATTTCGTAAATATTTTCTTCCTTGCTTGCGTCTAGCCCCTCTACTATAACAGTGCCACTTTCTGGCAACAATATAGCGTTAAAGTGCTTAGCAAGCGTACTTTTACCACAGCCATTTGCACCGAGCACCGCTACAAATTCGCCTTTTTTAACACCTAGCGAAACACCATTTAACGCACGTGTTTCGCTTTCATCATCATAGCGGAATATTAAATTTTCAGCGCTTAATATATCTTGCATTTTTTGTTCTTTCTGTATTTGCATTTAACTTTAAATTAGTTTTTGTATACGCTTTTGGCACTAATTATTTACTGCCATTAAGTTACTTTACTTTTTGCTAGTTATTAACAAAATAGCGTTTATATAAATTATTGTTCCCAAATTGCTGTTGCGCCACAAGGCACAACACCGCCTGTTATGCTTACAGGTAGGCCAATTTCATCACATGAAGTTTTACCGCCGTGTTTTACCTGCACAGTGGTTTTTAAAATATATTCCATAACCGCAGGCGAAAGCCCTGTCGTGTAGCTGTTTATAGCGAAAAATAGCGCATTGTCACTAAGTAGCTTTGCACAATCGCAAACTAGGTCGTAAACGCAATCTTCTAGCTTCCAAATTTCGCCACCTGGGCCTCTGCCGTAGCTTGGTGGGTCCATGATAATACCATCGTAAAAATTGCCTCGCCTTGCCTCACGCGCAACAAACTTTGCACAATCGTCAACAAGCCAACGTATGGGTTTATCTTTTAAACCGCTCGCTACTGCGTTATCTTTGCCCCATTGCACTATGCCTTTTGAGGCATCAACATGGCACACCTCTGCACCTGCTGCTGCACATGCTAAGGTTGCGCCACCGGTGTAACCAAAAAGGTTTAACACTTTTATAGGGCGCTTTGCAGCACGTATTTTTTGCGCATACCAAGCCCAGTTAACAGCCTGCTCAGGGAATATACCTGTGTGCTTAAAACCTGTTGGGCTAACTATCATTTGCAAAGTGTCATCACCCTCGCCAAAAGATATTTGCCAGCGTTCCTTTAAGCGCTTGCGTATCTCCCACTCGCCACCACCTTGGGTGGAGCGATGGTATATAGCATCTGCCTTTGCCCAAAGCGGGCTTTGCTCTGGCAGGCGCCAAACTACTTGTGGGTCAGGGCGCACAAGCAATGTTTCGCCCCAGCGCTCTAGGCGCATGCCGTTTGTGGCATCTATTAATTCGTAATCTTTCCAATTATCTGCACAGCGCATTATAACACCCCTTGGTTTTTAACTAATAGCAAAATAACTTTTGCATTGTTTTGCCACCATTTATTTATTTACTATTCTACGTCTAATCTTATCTACTATACGTTCAGCACAAAGGTTAATTGCGTTTTCGTCTTTGCCTTCAACCATGACACGTATTTTTGGCTCTGTGCCAGAAACACGCACAAGTACACGCCCCATACCCATTAGTTTTTGTTGTTCGTTTTCGATAAAACCTTCTAAAACTTCATCTTGACGATAAGCGGCTTTTTGTGCTGTCGTTGCTGTAACGTTTATCATAACCTGTGGGAACTGAGCGTAAACTTCGTTAAGCTCGCTCATTTTTTTACCACTTTTTACTAGCACTTCAAGCAATTTTGCGGCCGTTAGCTCGCGATCACCTGTTTTTGAGTTTGCTAGTAAAATAACGTGGCCACTTTGCTCACCACCTATGGAGTAATGGTTTTCACGCATGTTTTCCAAAACGTATCTATCACCAACAGCTGTGCACTCTACACGTATGCCTTGAGTTTCCATAAACTTCATAAAACCAAGGTTAGACATAACTGTTACAACCGCTGTATTACCCTCAAGTTGTTTATTTTCTTTCATTTCCATAGCTAATAAAGCTATTATTTTATCGCCGTCAATTTCATTACCTTTTTCGTCACAAGCAAGGCATCTGTCCGCATCGCCATCAAAGGCAATACCACAATCAAAACCACCATCAACAACAGCTTTTGCTAGGTTATCCAAATGTGTTGAACCAACACCGTCATTTATGTTAACACCATCAGGTGTAATGCCTATAAAGTTACATTTTGCACCAAGGCGAGGGAATAACTCTTTTGCAACTTCAACAGCTGCACCGTTTGCGCAATCTATACAAACATTTAAACCTGTTAAATCTGTTTTAATTGCACGTGCTAGGTGATCGGTATAATCTTTAACGCCATCTGTACGTATTTCAACCTTGCCTACATCCTCGCCAGTTGCAAGAGCAATATCTACACATTTGTTTTCCATATGTGCCTCAATTTTTTCTTCGACTTCGTCTGGTAATTTAAAACCACTGCTTGCAAAAATTTTAATACCGTTAAACTCCATAGAGTTATGGCTAGCTGAAATTACTATACCAGCATCGGCTTTATATTTGCGCACAAGGTATGCAACTGCTGGTGTTGGTAACACGCCTAAAATTTCAACATCAGCGCCAACACTGCATAGGCCAGCCACAAGTGCAGCCTCTATCATATCGCCAGAAACACGTGTATCTTTGCCTATTAATATGCGCGGTTTGCGGTGGCTTTTACTTGTTAGTACTGCCGCTGCACCACGCCCCATATTCATTGCAAGTTCGCATGTTAAATCCTCACCTGCTACACCACGAAAACCATCTGTACCAAAATACTTACCCATAATATTCTCCTTTTATTGCTAGCTAACTTGGCTAGCTTTTGCTCTATTTCCACTACCACTATAAATGTTTATCTAAAACCTCAAAGTAAACTTTGTTGCCCATTATCTTGAGCTACTTTGCCATTGCCATTTATAATTTGTGGTGGGGTAACACCCAAATGCTCGTATGCAAGTTTTGTAACACATCGCCCCCTTGGTGTGCGTGTTAAAAAACCCATTTGCATTAAATACGGCTCGCTTAAATCCTCAAGCGTTATAGCCTCCTCACCCAATGCGGCGGCTAAAGTTTCAAGCCCTACTGGCCCACCACCATACATTTCAATTATTGCACGCAACAAACCTCTATCTAGTTCATCTAAACCTAAGTTATCAATATCCATGCGTTTTAACGCTATATTTGCTGTGTCTAAATCCACCATGCCATCGCCTAGTACTGTTGCAAAATCTCGCACACGTTTTAACATGCGGTTTGCAACACGTGGCGTACCACGGCTACACCTTGCAAGTTCATACGAGCCCTCTGGTGTTATAGGTTGTTCTAAAATAGATGCCGAGCGTGTTATTATTTGCGAAAGCTCATCTGGGCTATATAGCTCTAACTTTAACAACACGCCAAAACGGTCACGCAGTGGGCCTGTTAGTTGCCCTGCACGTGTTGTTGCGCCAACTAGTGTAAAGCGTGGCAAATTAATGCGTATGCTTTGTGCGCTTGGGCCTTTGCCAATAATTATATCCAAGGCATAATCCTCAAGGGCAGGGTAGAGCACCTCCTCCACTTGGCGTGAAAGGCGATGTATTTCGTCTATAAAAAGCACATCACCCTCTTGTAAATTAGTTAAAAGTGCCGCTAAATCGCCTGGTTTTTCAATAGCAGGGCCACTGGTTATGCGTATTTGCACACCCATTTCCTGTGCTATAATACCAGCTAGTGTTGTTTTGCCAAGCCCTGGGGGGCCATATAATAAAACGTGATCCATAGCCTCGCCACGTAAGCGTGCGGCCTCAAGATAAATTTTTAAATTTTGCTTTACTTTTTCTTGGCCTATATAATCCTCTAAAACTTTGGGGCGCAGGTTATTTTCCTCACTGTCCAAAATAGTTGTTTCAGGTTGCATCATCTGTGCGCCAAAATGTGCGTGTTCATCAAACATGCATTATCTCCTCCCTGATATATTTTTAAGGGCAAGTTTAATAATTTCTTCAACTGGTAGGCTTGCATCTATTTTTGCAACTGCACTCGCCGCCTCGCTTTGGCTATAACCTAGCGAAACAAGCGCTGCAACTGCCTGTGTAACACCTGAAATATTAGAGCTTGCGGCCGCTGAAACATCGCTTAGCGAAATATCATCAACAAGGCCTTTGCCAACTTTATCTTTTAGCTCTAGCACTATGCGCTAGGCAAGTTTTGGCCAAACACCGTTTGCGGCTGTTT
>CAYJJL010000150.1:0-401 GCA_964370455.1 uncultured Faecalibacterium sp. | reverse complement strand
CGTGAGGGTTCGAGCACGCTTAAAATCGCAAGCCCTACTTTAGGCCCAACACCAGAAACCCCAATAAGCATTTTAAAACAGCTTTGTTGCTCCTCGTTTAAAAAACCAAAAATGCTAATATCGTTCTCGCTAATATTCATGTAGGTGTATAGCGTTGCCTCACTGCCTACGCTAGGCAGTGCACCGCTTACATTTGCTGATATTTGCACAAGGTAGCCGACACCACCGCAATTTACAACAGCGGTATCAAGCGTTTTTTTAAGCAAAGTGCCTGTTAAACTATAAATCATAAATACGACCATTCCCTTTTTTATAGCCACAAAATAACCATGCAAAATGGTCATATTTGCGCTGTGTTTTTTGCTCTTCAGTATCACCTAGTTCATCGAGCCTATTGCACG
>CAYJJL010000149.1:0-5804 GCA_964370455.1 uncultured Faecalibacterium sp. | reverse complement strand
TAAAAACCATTAATAACAAAAAAATAGGGGCGGAAAATTCCGCCCCTATTATTAAAGCCAATCTTATTCTGCAAATCCTGATTCAACTAATTTGATTAGACCTTCAACAGCGGCTTGTTCATCAGCACCATCAGCAATAACGCGGATAGTTGTGCCACCAACAATGCCAAGTGATAAAACGCCTAATAAGCTTTTTGCGTTAACACGGCGTTCTTCTTTTTCTACCCAAATAGATGATTTGTATTCATTTGCTTTTTGGATGAAAAAAGTCGCTGGACGAGCATGCAAGCCCACTTGATTTTCAACTGTAACTTCTTTAACAAACATAACGAGTTCTCCTATCTCAATTCATAAAATAAAAGGTTGTAAACACTTACAAATATTCTTGTTAATTATATTTTAACTCATGGAAAGTAACTTGTACACCCCCAATATCAATTTTTGTCGCTTTACATAATCTTGATACAAGGGCTTTGACAACTTTGTGCATTTATACATAATTTTCATATGTTTTAATAATGCCTTAAGCAAAAATTATTAGCAAAGTTTAAAAAAACAATCCAAATTTTAAAGTTTATATCCATTTTTTTAGGTAAATATTTACCAATAACCTTTTCACTTTTTTACTTTTTTGGTCGTTTTTGTATCTTGTGCAATATCGGCTCCACCGTTTTCAATGTACATATTCCACAAATCGCTTCTGCGCTTTTTTGTGCGCTCTTTACTTTGTTCCTCACGCCAACTAGCAATGTTTCCGTGATGTCCTGAAAGCAAAACAGCTGGCACACTTTTTCCCTCCCAGTTTTCTGGGCGAGTATATTGCGGATATTCAAGCAAGCCATTCCAATAGCTTTCGTCTTCGTAACCGCATTTTTCAGAAAGCACGCCTTCTTGCAAGCGCAAAACACTATCGGCCACAACTAAGCTAGCAAGCTCGCCACCTGTTAATATATAATCGCCTATGGAAATCTCTTCATCGGCAAAAGCTTCAATAACACGTTCGTCTATGCCTTCATAATGGCCACAAACTAATGTTACTGCATCATACTTAGCTAAACGCTTTGCGTGTTCCTCTGTATATCTTGCGCCACCTGCTGTTAAAAACACTATATGCGGGCGTTGGCGGTTTTGTGCTTCAACTTGGCTTATAATATCACGCAAGCAATCAGCTATAGGCTGAGCATACATAACCATACCATGCCCACCGCCATATGGGTAATCATCAGTTTGTTTTTGACGATTTTGAGTATAATTACGTATTTGATGGCAATGTGTTTCAATAACGCCTTTTTTTTCAGCTCTGCCAATTATACTTTGGCCTAGCACATTTTCGCACATTTCAGGAAAGAGCGTCGCAATATCAATGCGCATACCCATAACCTAGCCCTCCTCGTTATTTTGAGCATTGTTCTGCTCAAGTTTTGCTTGCTCAGAAACTACCGCATCATCAAATAAACCTGGTATAGGCTCAACTAAAACATAACCCTGCTCAGGGTTGCGCTCTTTTAAAAACGCTGGCACTGCTGGGAAATAATATTCCTTACCGTTTTGTGATTTAACCGTGTAAATTTCCTGTGGGCCTGGACAATCAATTTTTGTGATAACACCATATATAGCATTAGTGTTTGCGTCTTTAACTTCACAGCCTATTAAATCACTGCGGAAATAAACACCCTTAGGTAATTTTACATCACTGCGTGCAAAATAAAAAGCTTTGCCAACATATGCTCGTGCTTCATCAATATTATTGACACCTTCAACACGCATTAAACCCATACGTCCATTTACACGTACAGAAACAACCGTAAAACTTTTTTTGCCATCTTGTGTGAAATAAAGTGTTTTAAATTTTTTTAAAAACTCAACACCATCACACCAAATTTCAAATTTCAACTCACCCATAATGCCGTGAGTTGTAACAAATTTACCTGCTTCGAGGTAGCTCTGCATATTTCTCAACCTTTCTTTAAAGCGAAAACTAATAATTTATTTTCACCTAAACAAGTTAACATGATAAAAATACACTTAATATAGTATTTTTATCATGTTAACTTGCTCACACAAAAACCCTTTGTTTTCACAAAGGGTTAAAGTTCATCAGTCGATTTCAACCAAAACCTTTTCATCAACACGTACAGCAGCTGCACGCATAACCACACGGATGGCTTTTGCGATGCGACCCTGTTTGCCGATAACACGACCCATGTCACCTTCTGCGACTGTTAAATGGTAAACAATAGTGCCGTCTTCACGAGGTTCGTCCACTGTTACAAAAACAGCGTCTTTGTCTTCAACAAGGCCTTTAGCAACAGCTAATAATAGTTCTTGCATTGTCAAAGCCCTCCTTCATTAGATGATTTCAGCTTTTTTTAATAAAGCACGAACAGTGTCGGTAGGTTGTGCGCCGTTTGAAATCCATTGTTTTGCTTTTTCGCCATCGATGTTAACTAAAGATGGTGTTTTTGTTGGATCGTATGTGCCAATTTCTTCGATGAAACGGCCATCACGTGGGAAACGGCTATCAGCAACAACTACACGGTAAAAAGGTGCTTTTTTTGCGCCTAAGCGACGAAGTCTAATTTTAACTGCCATAATAATATATCCTCCTAAGATATGTTTCGTACTCCATGTGGAGCGTTTAATATTTATATAAACCTAGATGTTTTCACCTAAAGTTTTATATCTTTTCATGTAAATCATTTGACAACAGCTTTTAAAAAACATGTTTTGTCAATCATTTTTTAAAAACCGCCAAATCCACCAAAACCACCAGGACCTGTTAACCCACCCATTTTACGCGCAAAACCTTTAGGGTTTTTCTTGATTTGTTTCATCATTTTTTGCATCATTTCAAATTGTTTTAAAAGGCGGTTAACATCCTCAACACGTGTGCCACTACCAGCGGCAATGCGTCGTTTGCGTTTTGGGTTAATTAAGCTTGGTTTTGCTCTTTCGGCTTTTGTCATCGAAAGAATAATTGCCTCTGTGTGTGCCATTTGCTTTTCGCTATCTTGCGAGGCATCCATTTTAGGTGCACCTGGCATCATACTTAGCATTGCTGAAGCACCACCCATTTTTTTAATTTGGGTAAATTGGTCAAGCATATCATTCATGTCAAAGTTATTTTCCATCATACGCTTGGCGGTTTCTTCCGCTTTTGCAGTATCTAGAGTATCTTGTGCTTTTTCAATAAGGCTAAGTACATCACCCATACCAAGTATGCGATTTGCCATGCGCCCAGGGTGAAAAACCTCTAAATCATCTAGCTTTTCGCCCACACCTTGAAATTTTATAGGTTTGCTTGTTACCGCCAAAACAGAAAGTGCTGCACCGCCACGGGTATCGCCATCTGTTTTTGTGAGTATAATGCCATCTATGCCAATTTGTTCGTGGAAGGTTTTTGCCACGTTAACCGCATCTTGACCAGCCATAGCATCCACTACAAGCAATGTTTCATCTACGCTCAACACTTTTTTCAAATTAACTAGCTCTTCCATAAGTACTTCGTCAATTTGCAAACGGCCAGCTGTATCTATAATAACTATGTCATTACCGTGGTCACGTGCATGAGCAAGTGCTTTTTGTGCAATAAGCTCTGGTTTTTCTGTGCCCATTGTAAAAACAGGTGCACCTGCTTGTTCGCCAACTATTTTTAATTGCTCTATAGCCGCTGGGCGATATATATCACAAGGTACTAATAAAGGGCGCCTATCTTGTTTTTTATAATATTTAGCAAGTTTGGCGGCATGTGTTGTTTTACCGTTACCTTGCAAACCACAAAGCATAATAATTGTTTGGCCTTTGTTGTTTAAATGTATAGTTGCAGCTTCC
Source organism: uncultured Faecalibacterium sp. (assembly GCA_964370455.1). Taxonomy (GTDB): domain Bacteria; phylum Bacillota; class Clostridia; order Oscillospirales; family Ruminococcaceae; genus Faecalibacterium. The sequence continues at coordinate 1,973 of CAYJJL010000149.1, read as the reverse complement.
TCGCCGCCCATTAAATTGGTAAGTTCCTCGTTAACTATTTTAATAACTTGCTGTGCCGGTGTTAAGCTTTGCATAACCTCCTGCCCCATAGCACGCTCTGAAACAGTTGCGCAAAACTCTTTAGTTACTTTAAAGTTAACATCAGCCTCTAGCAAAGCCATACGCACTTCACCAATGGCAAGTTTTATATCAGCCTCGCTAAGTTTACCATGCCCTTTTAACTTTTTAAAGACTCCCGCAAGGCGATCCGCCAGCGATTCAAAAGCCATAGCTCTCTCCTTTGTTACTCTGTTTCTTCCATTTCTTCTATTAATAAAAGCATTTTATCTAAAGATCTATCTAAGTTTAAATCATAATTGTGATATTGGCTTTTCATGCTAAATTTTGCATCTCGCACAAGGCTTTTTAAATCAAACAATTTTTGCTCTATAGTGCGGTAGCGTTTTGCAAAACCAATATTTTCTTCAAGCTCTAGCAAGCTATTTTCGCCATGTTTTATTGCATCTCGCACGCCTTGGCGGCTAATTCCAGAGTTTTCTGCAATTTCGCTTAAAGAATAATCATTATAATAGTATTGTTCAAGGACATCCAGTTGCTTTTCTGTAAGCATCTTGCCATAAAAATCTAGCAGATTACTTATTTGTAAATTTTTAGCCATTTACACCCTCCAAAAGCACTATTTTCGCATTTTTTGTAAAGTAGTTTTGCTTTACCTAGAGAAGTATACCAAATAAGCACCCATTTGTCAACAACAAATTTACATCTTTTTAGCTTTATTCGTTTTGACATTTCGATTAATTTCGTATATTATAAGTTAGTGTAGATTTTTAAACAGGAGAACAAAAAATGGCTATTGTTAAAAACTTTTACGAAACGCTTTACCACTGTCCTATTGTTGAGCTTGTACGTTATAGAAAAGCCCATCACCTACAAGGGCATATTTACGCCTATATTGATTTTGGCGGCGCAACAGGCACCGCCAAAGATGGCCTTGCCGCTGCCATGATAGCCATAGCTTACGAGCAAGGCCAGTTACAACCTGAGCAAACGATTATAGAAGCCACTAGTGGCACATTTGCCACTGCTTTAGCCATAGCTGCAAGAGCGGCTGGGCACCCACTTATTTTATGCGTACCTGAAAGCCTTTCAGTAGATAGGCAAAACAAACTGCGCTCGCTTGGTGCAAAACTTGCTTTTTCTCCCGTGCAGTATGGCAGAGCAGGCGCTGTAAAACGTGCCACACAAATAGCAGAAGCAAAAAACGCTTATTTTTGCAACTACTTTGCAAACGATAACAACGCTGAATATCACCGCCGACGCACAGGCCACTCCATTTTAAAAGCTATAGATCGCCAAAACGAACCCTCACTAGTTGATAGCATAGTTATAGGTGTTGGCAGTGCTGGCACAATAACAGGTGTTGGCGAAACTATACGTGCATGGACAAACTATGTGCGCATAGTTGGTGTTGAACCCTTTGAAAACCAAGCAATAGGCGGCGGTTTTTTAGGCAAGCATTACATACAAGGGCTTGGCGCTGGCTTTATACCTGAAAATTATAACCCATATGTTGTAGATTCCATCGTAGCTGTTTCAAGCGTAGATGCTACACGTTGCGCTAAGGATATTTTACGCACAGATGCCATACCTGCTGGTGCTAGTGCTGGTGCAACATTATTTGCAGCTATTCAAGTGATAGAAAGTGGCAAATCGCAAATTGCACTTTGCATATTTAGCGGTAGCAATGTTTACACTTAGCTTTATTTTTTCACCACGATTGCACTTTGCAATCACCTAAAATACATTATATTAAAGGAGCACCACATGATCTTAACAATTAAAAACGACGCACTCACTTTAAACGTCGAAACACTCGGCGCTGAAATGATGAGCATTAAAAACGCAAATGGCGAGGAAATGCTTTGGCAAGGCGACGATGCAACATACTGGGCTAAACGTGCACCACTATTATT
>CAYJJL010000148.1:0-5805 GCA_964370455.1 uncultured Faecalibacterium sp. | reverse complement strand
GTTCTTGATAACATCACGCAACATTTTTTTTGCGCTTTCGTTAACTTTCAAGATATCATCTAAAGATGCAGCTTCTTTAGCAGTATCAAGTGTGCCAAGTGCAAATTGAATTTTTTCTGCTTCGGCGTTCACGATATGTGCAAGGCTGAGTTCTTCCATACCTATGGAAGAAAGTATAATGTTAAGCGCATCATTGCGATCAATTTCAATGTTGGGGTTAATATCAGGTATGTTAGGCATTGACATAAGGCATTCTCCTTTTTTGTTGGTTTGTTTTCGTTTTTTATGGGGTCTATTATACTATATGTCACTATTTACTTTTTGGTTACTGTTTTTCGATTTCATTTTTTGCTAGCTCCACAGCTCGTTCTTGTTTCATAGTTAAAAGCATTTGATTGTAAACTGTATTTCTCAAAACACTGCGAGCACTGCGGTTCACTTTTAGTATATCATTTAAAAATAGTTGGTTTTTTGGTATCATACCCACGTTTGCTTGCTGTTTTTGATTTTCAGCATTAATATCTATCGCCACGCTTAAACCTGTTTTTTCGTCAGCTATACTCCCCGCCGAGAAGTTAGCTTTTTGCTGTGTAAACCTAAACACATTATCAGCAATAAAAAAGCGTACATAATAACGCCCAAAATCAAGGCCAGAAAAACTATAGTTGCCTTTTTCGCCTGTTTGCGTAGTACTGGTAAACACAGCACGCAAAGGCGTGCCTTTTGCGTTATAAAGCACAACACCCACATCACCTATGTTATTTTCCGCTTCTTCTGGCATGCCGTTTGCGTTATCATCCACCCACGAAATACCGTTAATTTCACCTTTATCCTGCGGTAGTTCTTCAACTAATGCACCTACTTTATTTGGTTCTATTGCAAGCATTTCTTTTTTCACATTGAACGAATCTTCATAAAAAGCTCGTACTGCAAACGAATTATACGCAATCATATCCGCCGATACACCTACTGGTGCAAAACCTTTAATTTGTATTTCAAGCCACTCATTTGGCTTTAATATACCATTTACTAATACCTTAATCGCTGTAACGTTCAATAAATTCTCAGGCGCTTTTGTGTTCCAATCATCAACACCTTGTATCTGTGTAAAATTAGCACCAAAACGCATTGGATTTACTTGCTGACTATAATATACTTCTATATCAACATTTTGATTTTGTGGTTGTAATTTAGCTATAACCTCACCTGTTAACGATACTTTAAACTGGCTACCTCTTTGTACTTTTGGCAAAATAACACCCGTATCACCTATATACGGCAAAATATCAACAACTTCAAGCGATAGTAAATCTACGTTGCCTATATTGCGTATATTCAGCAAATATTCAACCTCACCACCTTGCAATGTTTGTGCGATATCAGGCATCATTAAAAACTCTTCATCTAATAAGCCACGTACTTTTTTCAAAGTACTAGTAGCAACAAAAAATAGCACTGCATTTGCATAAACGCTTGTTTTTGCGTATTCATTTGATGCTGATAATCCACCAGAAATATTATTTTCATCTCTATACACTGCCATTTCCGTTGGTATTTCTACATCTCCTTTTAGTGTATTTAGTAAGTTAAATGTGCTAAAGTTACCCTTAGCGCCGATTTTTACTTTACAATCAAAACTTATACGTATGTTGCCTGCTTGTGCAAAATCTGCGCTAAATTCTTCATTAAATTCAAACTTAACAAGTGTATCACCATTCTCGTTCCAGTTTTCAGTTATTTTTACTGGTGGTAATGTTGGTGTTTGCGAGCCAAAAACATCACTATATTTAAAAATTTCTGCACCAATATATTCTAGTTGAGCTGGCAAAATTGTTGCAAAAATTGGGTTTGGCAAATGTGAGCTTCTTGTGGTTGCACCTAATGTGTAGCGTATAGTATCCCCAGGGCGTACAGGCGTGTTATTAACTGATGAGCGATAGTATGGCTTTAACACTGCTATGTTATCTATTACAGTAGTTTGGTTTGCATCACGTTGCAGTGCTGTACCCTCTGTTTGCCAGCTTGCATTAAAGCTACTAAGCACTGCTGTACCTATGGCTACGCTTGATTTAACCTTACCAAAAATACGTGGTGGGCTTTTTTCTGCAACACCTATGCGCAATAATGGTAATTTCCACTGCAATGTTTCAATATTATCATCATCATTTAAAACGCTAGTAAACAAAACGCCTATATTGGCATCTGCCCTATATGTACCTAGGCTACCGCTTTCACCTAAAAATGTAGTATATAAAATTTCATATTCAGCCTCTAGTAATTGCTCTAGTGCCGATATTTCAAAAATGCCTGTTTGCATAGAGGTATACTGCACATCTTGCCCTAATGTTAAAGTAAAAATTATATCTCCTATTACTTGGTTACCGCTATTTTGCATTTTACACTCATACGCAAAAAGCCCATCTGGCAATGCGTAATCTGGTCCATATAAATTTATGCTTACATTTTGAATTTCTTCACCAAGCACAAACGAAAAACTATCTTGCCCTTTACTTTCGCTATCAATGCTAAAACGGCTTTCGCTAAGTAAACTTTCGCCAATTAATGCACTTTCGGCTACTTTTACCCTGTATAAAAATTGATACAACTCGCCTTTATAACTTGGTATATTAAAAGATATTACATTGTTTTGTACACTGCCTATTATTCCATCTTGGCTATTATCTTTAAAATTACCTGTTGATTTATCTTTACCTGTAATCTCAAATGTATCATCAACTACAAGTTGTTCTGCTAATGTAATTTCAATTATTATATCTTCTACTTTGCCACCTAAATCACCAAAGTTTTGTAAAGATACTAAATAATAAACAAAACTACCAGCTGAAGGTGTAGCTGTTGGTAAAACAATCTTTTGGCTAATTTCATACCGAGGTGTGACCGAAAGCACTATTGATTCAACACTTTGTTGTGGTTGCTCTACTCCATCTATCCATAGCGATGGAGTAAACGCATAACTAGCGCCAGAACTTACAAGCGGAGTAAATGCTAAACCAAAACCTATGCGCACTGATATTCCTTGGTTTTCCATTTTGCCAAAGTTTAATGTATATAATACACCTCCATCTGTGCTTTCTTTTGTGACAGATTGCACTGGCTTTTCTATATCACCCAAGTATATTTCAAAGAATTCTGGTATAAAAAACGTTATTTTTGCATCAAAGCTTTCGCTAATTATTCCTTGAAAACTAGCATTCATTTCATATAAAAATACATCTTGATAGTTGCCCATTGTTTTATCTACTATTGTTATAATCGATGCCATATCATCACCTCGTATTATATTGTTTGCGTTTATTTAAGTGAACAAGTGTTATGCGTAGTTATCATGTTATTATAATATGTAGCAAATAAAATAAAGTGAACATATCACAAAACAACGCACTACTACATGTAATATAGTAAGGAATAGAAAGGAGTTTTTTTTATGCCAAATAATTTTTTTGATGGCTTTTGGAGCAAAAAAAAGCAAAGAGAAACACTAGCTGAAACACCTGTTGTAAAACAAAATTTGCTCAATGAAAGCCAAACACAACAACCTACAATTGTACCTAGCGCTGTAAATTCATCTATAAATGTGCAAGCGAATAAGACATTAAATAAAAGCGAAGTAGTGGCTCAAGATAAAAAAATAGAACTTACACAAGAACAAAAACGAATATTATACCGTATTAAAAGTGATTGCTATGATTTCACTATTGAAGAAATGCCGACTAAAGCCAAATTTGCTGAGGCATGTTTAAAAAAAGCAGACATATTAAATTTGGCGCTAAAGGAGAAGTTTTTAAAACAAATGTTAGATTTTTCAGAAGAAGTTTTTTTACCTTTGCCCCAAGTACCTGAAATTTTCACTTTAGAACTACAATTATATAAAGATAAAAAAAGTGAAATTGATGCCTTGTTACCAGCATTTCAAAAAGCTGAAAAAGCGCTTTCAGATGATATTTTAAATTTTTCTGCAATAGTTAAAGAAATAAAATCAAAATATAAATTATCCCCTGATTGGAACGGCAAAAAGCCCACATTAATGAAGCACAGCGCCGAACTTAATATGAGAAAACAAAAATATATAGAGGATGAAAGCAAATTATTATCACAGTTTGCTAAGTTATATCCCCATGCGCAAAAAATTAATACAGAGTATATAAGTTTTTGCAAAATATGCTTACCTTTACTTAATAGTGTTATTAATAGTTGAGCTTTTTAAATATAATGAGCAAAAAAATAAAACGTGTTAGATGATAATATCTAACACGTTTTATTCGTTGATATACGCAAGTTTTAAAATAAACTAGCTCTTACAATTTTTTAACATCGTTATTAATATAAGTAACAAAGTTATACTCAATATCATTTTCTGTTATATCTTCGCTACTTTCTAACACTTGCCAGTTTGGCAATTCATCTAAATTGGGGAAAAAGGTATCAGCCTCAAAGCTCTGCTTAATTTTTGTTACATGTGCTTTTGAGCAGTATGGCAGCAATTGCTCATAAATCGTACCGCCACCAATGATAAACAGCTTTTTATCGCTTATATTTTCAACTGCGCTTGCTAGCTCTTGTATATTATGGCAAATACTTACCATAGGGTTATCTATAGTAAAATCATCATTTCTGCTTAAAATTATATGTTCTCTATTTGGTAATGGTTTTTTACCAGGGAAACTCTCTAAGGTTTTACGCCCCATTATAACCACATGCCCTGTTGTTAACGCTTTAAATCGCTTTAAATCGCTAGGTATGTGGCAAAGCAAATTACCATTTAAACCAATGCCATATTGTGCATCTACTACTACAACTAATTCCATAATTTAATTATACCTCACATACAATTTTTATCTTTAACAATCATTAGCTTAAATCACAAAAATTAATTTGTATTTTTTACTTAATCTGCAAATCAACAAGTTTTTAAACAGCAACTTCTACCTTGCCTATGCCCTCGCCATGCTCGTAATCTTCAACAATAAAATCATCTACTGTAAACTTGTAAAAATCTTTAACCTCTGGGTTTAGCTTAACTTTAGGTGCTTTAAAGGTTTTACGTTTGATTAAATCTTTTACAATTGGAATGTGCTTATCATAAATATGCATATCGCTAATAACATGCACTAGCTCACCAGCTTTTAAGCCGCTAACTTGCGCAAACATCATAAGCAATGCTGAATATTGCACAACGTTCCAATTGTTTGCAGCAAGTGTATCTTGCGAGCGCTGGTTTAATATTGCATTAAGCGTGCCATCTACAACGTTGAATGTCATGCTATACGCACAAGGTTCAAGCCCCATTTCGTGCAAATCAGCATAGTTGTAGATATTTGTCATTATTCGGCGTGAGTATGGTGTGTTTTTTAACAGCCATAATACATTATCTACCTGATCCATATCGCCTTGTTTAAATGGATATTTTACAGCTAATTGGTAGCCATAAGCTTTGCCTATTGAGCCTGTTTCATCTGCCCATGCATCCCAAATTTTGCTGTTAAGATCATTAACATTATTACTCTTTTTTTGCCATATCCATAGTATTTCATCTATGGCTGCTTTAAAATTGGTTTTCCTTAGTGTTAATAGTGGAAATTCCTTTGATAAATCGTATCTATTAACCACACCAAACTTTTTCATTGTATAGGCGTGTGTGCCATCGCTCCAAACTGGGCGGTTTTTTTCGCCTTCGGTTGAAAAACCATCGTTTATAATTTCATTGCAATTTTTAATAAAAATATCATCTGCTAAACTCATAATAGCCTCCTTAAATTTTAACTATTCTATTGTACTATAAAACAG
>CAYJJL010000147.1:5375-5835 GCA_964370455.1 uncultured Faecalibacterium sp. | reverse complement strand
TTGAAGTGTTAAACGGTAGAATAAACAGTACTATCGATTACGCTTCGACCGTCGATAACAGTTACACTAACCATACTTACTCACGTTTTACAGGTGGTGTAGTTGCAAAAGATGGCTCGTTACACGTTTACTATTATTACACCGCAAACCCTTATGCCCCAACAGCAAATGTAACTAACGTTACATACAATGGAACTTCGCAAAGCTACGATTTAACAAATCTCACACTTGAAGATCGCCTAGTTAATGATTTAATCTCAGCTGGTCTTGTAGCAGATAAATCCGATGTGCTTGCAGCAATAACTACTGTATACAAACAAAATGGCCTTGTTGTAAGTGCACCAACACAAACTGGCACTTATGATGTTGAATTAACCATACCAACACCTAACGGTAACACTATTACTACTACAACACAATTAATAATACGCCCTATTTCACTTACTTGGACACAGGGCAT
>CAYJJL010000147.1:0-5365 GCA_964370455.1 uncultured Faecalibacterium sp. | reverse complement strand
ACTGCTACTATTGCAACACATCCAATACTAACTGGTTTTGTTAACAACGATGAAGCTCTGCTTGATATTGCTATATCAAACGGCAGTGCGATGTTTATCGATGCAAATGCTGGCGATAATAAGGATATTTTATTATCCTCAAATTATTCCGCTACTATTGCTAATACAGCTACATCCACAGTAAATATGGCAGCAAACTATGTTTTACCAAACATACAACCTACATTTGCAACTGCCAATATCGCTCAAAGAGCAATTACTTTTACTGCAAGATCCTTAACACGCAATTTTAACTCTACAACTACTACTGCACAGGCACTAGGATATAATATAACTACTGGTAGCTTACTAGCAAATCAAACTGCTAGTGTTACACTAACTGGTGCTGTTTACGCTGAGGGTGATGTTGCCAACAGTGTTATCACAAATGTAGTAATTAGCGATGTAAATGGCGCTGATGTTACTGCTAACTACAACATTTCAACAGTAAGTGGTGTGTTAACAGTTTTATATAACACACCAGCACCGGTAGTAACACCTGCACCGGTAGTAACACCTGCACCGGTTGCAGTTGTACCAGCCCCTGCTGTAGTTGAAATTGATGACACCGAAGTACCAGAAGCCGATGAACCAGAAACCCCAGAACCAGAGGTTGAAATTGACGATACCGACGTGCCTCAAACTGAAGCACCAGAAACCGAAACAGAAATTGAAGATACTGTTGTACCTGAAACTATGTTTGAAAGTGGCTGGGCATTGCTAAACTTAGTTTTTGCAATATTAACTACACTTATGAGTATTGTGCTTTTAGTTACAGCTTTTGGTAAAAAATCTCCAATACGCTTTGCAAGTTTAATACCTGCAATTGGTGCAATCGTTATATTTATGCTAACACAAAACTTGAGCTTACCTATGCAATTTGTTGATGATTGGACATTGATCATGGCTGTTATCACAGTAGCTCAATTAGCAATAGTTTTCTTCGCAAGAAAAGCAATGGCTGACGAAGATGACAACACAGCTGAAATTTAATATTTTTAGTAATATCAAAAATATTATTTCGTAGTTTTAATGCTTAATTGTTTTAAGCGATATATAGATTAAAAAGTATTATAATTACAAATAAAAAAACTCCTCACTAATGCACCTGCATTTAGTGAGGAGTTTTTTTACATTAAATATTGTATAAGCGCCATATAACAAACAGTACCTGATATTATTGATAACAATGTATTATGCTTCCATTTATGTAAAACAGCCACAAGCAAAATACAAATTAGCTCTGGCACGCCATAAGGTGCGCTTAATACTGAAACATTTTTTAAACAATAAACTACTAACATAGCCATAATTGCAAAAGGCAAAAATTTACCTAAATACAAAACTACTTTTGGCGTGCGCTTGCTAAACACCCAAAATGGCAAAAAGCGCAAAGCCGCTGTAACAAGTGCAATAACTGCAACTAAAAGCAAGGTTTGTACATTAAACATATTTTACCCCTCCTTTTTTTCGAGATATTTACGAGCGGCAAATAAAAATATAGTTATGCCTAGCATTGCAGGGATTAAAAAATCTGACGCGCCAAAAATTAATAAACAAATTAGCGATATACCTAAACCACCTAAAGCTGGCAAATGCTGTTTTGTACTTTCCCATTGTTCAATAAAAATAACAACAAAAAGCGCTGTCATCGAAAACTCTACGCCTGCTGTGTTAAATGCTATTGTTTGCCCAATTAAAGCCCCTACAAAACTGCCAATTATCCAATAACTTTGGTTTAACATTGATAAAAACAGATAATACTTTTTTTCATCAATATTTTCAGGTAAGTTTGGCGCACACACTAGCGAAAATGTTTCGTCAGTTAATGCAAAAATCAAGTATGGCTTTGCTTTACCTATGTTTCTGTACTTATCAAGCATAGTTATACCATAAAAAATATGGCGTAGGTTTATCATAAGTGTCATCATTGCGGCAACTATAAGCGATGCGCCACCTGTTAGTAAATCTACCGCTACATATTGCATAGAACCAGCGTATATTGTTGCGCTCATAATTAAAGCCAACCAAATGCTATAACCATTGCTTTGCAACAAAATGCCAAAACCAGCACCTAAAACCAAATACCCCGCCATTACTGGCAGGGATTTTAAAAAGGCATACTTAAAAGTTTTTTTACGTATTGCATGCATTTTATCCCCTCCCCTTTTTTTACCTTCCCTCAAAATTGCTCAACTTAATAATAATGCCATATTTTTTAAAAAAAATCAAGCTACCACGCTAAAGTGTATCCCCGCGTGAAAGGCCTATTAGCGCACCTATGCCACCTGATAAAAAATCTCTATACTGTGCTATTGTAGAGCCAGCCGAAGCACCACCTGCTATAAAATGCGTAAAATTGCGTGTAAAAATTATCATAACAAGGCAGTATATGCATATACCACTAACAACTAATATCTGAAAATTTATTGAAATACGTGGTTCTTGTTTAATATTTTGTTGATTTTGCGCTACGTTTTCATCAAGTAAATTAACCATTTCAGTGGCTATAACCTCCCCTTGCTCATTTTGTAATACATAGTATTGCACTTGGCTATTTTGCAAAACAGGTTTTGTTTTTTCCGTTTGATTGTTTGATGTAAAGCCAATCTTGGGTGTTTTTTTTGTTATTACTTTTTGCTTTTTTATCCTTTGCGAGGCACTACTCATAAGGCTAATAAATAATCCAAAAAGCGAACTTAATGAAGTACGCAAAATAACATCTATGCTTTCAATGTTCACGCCTTCAGGTATTTTCCAAAAAAGCGAAAATCCAGATTGAAAAAGCAATATCCCCATAATTATAGATAAACATATATACGATAAAATTTTACTATTCATAAAAACACACCTCTAAATTACAGTTATTTTATTTTATACTATGCTATATGTTTAAAGATGGTTACTGCGTTATATTAAAACAGGTTGTGATGAAACTTAACTTCATCACAACCTGTTTTTTGCAAGCTCTCTATATAATTTTATCACTCGCAAATTTCATCGCAAAATTCCAATATATCGTTCATAACATCTAAATTAAAATCCAATATCATTGAATGTCGCTCTTGCTCAAGCTCTAAAAACTCAGCACTATTTTCTTCATATTCGAGCTGATGATGCATTATATCGTGTATTTTATCATAAGCCTCAGCCTTAACTGTTAGCTTGTGCCCTGCATCTTGATACTCAATAAAGGTAAAGCGTGGGTCTTGCGCAAAATGCTCTTGATACACTTTAAAATTGCTCTCATACGATACAACTTCATCATCTACGCTATGTATCATAAGCACTGGTGCGCTAGTGTTTGATAAACCATCAACACCGTTTAAATTAGCGTTTTCGCCAAATAGATATTGCTCATAAATAACTAGGTATGGGTGCAATAACATTACAGTATTTCCCACATATTTTTTTGCAATATCCTCTATAACATTAACATTCTTCCAAAAGCCAGCTAGTGAAACTATTCCATCGACCTCATAAGGGACATCTAACTCATTTACTGCCGAAACGGAAAATCCACCCCATGAGTGGCCTACCAAAATATGCGGAATATCGCTGTAATAGCCATTTTCATGTAAAAATTCAAGCGCATATTTTAAATCAATTGGCGCTTGAGTAAGGCCTTTTAAACTTTCGCCCTCGCTATGGTCAACACCAGTATTATCATAAGAGAACACCACATAATTTTGTTTTGTTAACCACTCAATTTCCGCCAGATAATTTTCATGGTTTAAAAACATGCCATGCACCCAAATAACTAAGCCTTTAGGATTTGTATTTTCAGCTTGGGTATAAAACGCACCATGCAGTATTTGCCCCTCATCAGAAACAAAGCTTGTATCTTCTCTTACAAAATCTTCATTAATGCTAGTTAAATATGTAAAGTAATTATTTTCGTGGTTTATTCTTTTATCAAAATAATAATTGTAAATACTAATTGTGATTATTGACGGTATAATTAAAAAAACCAAAACAAGTGCACTTACTAGTATAATAATCTTCTTTTTTTTGCTTTTCAAATTATCCCCCATTATACACGCTTAACTTTAAAGTTTGAAACCATTGCTATACCAAGTAAAACAACAAGCACATAACTACAAATGCTATATACTACATTACCGCTCCATGCTTTTACTTGCCAGTTAGAAATTAAAATAAACAGGCTCATTAAAAGCCCTGCTGAGGTTGTAGGCAAGCCAACAAAATGCTCTGTAAAATTGCCGACATTATACCTAGCTAAACGGAAAACACCACAAGAAATATAAAAAGCCGCAATTATAATTTCAATAACCGTTACATATTTAGCCTGCCCCATTGAGTGCATTGACAAAAATATACACATTGGAGTGATAACAAAAGTTATTAAATCCGCAAAACTATCAAGTTCCTTACCTAGGCAAGAGCTTACTTTAAGCCTACGTGCTAACCTACCATCAATACTATCAAAAACAACGCCAATGGCTATTAATAAACACGAGATATAATATGCTGTTGCCGTTTGGTAAAAAACTGCAACTAATAACGCTACAATGCCACACACTGCATTTGCGAGCGTGCACATATTTGGTATATTTTTTATTACGTCATTCCTCGACAATTTTTTCACCTTTCCTTATTAGTTCAAAAATGGTTGTAAAAACAAAACTACCAATAATTACAAACCAAAAAGTTATAAACCTAAAAATTACTGTAACTGCAACACTAGAATTTTTTTTAACCGAAAATACCGCCAGTAACGCAAGCATTGTACCCTCAAAAGTGCCAAGCCCACCTGGTGTAATTGGTAGCATACCCATCATGTATGATGTCATTGTAGTTGCTGTTGTAAGCTCAAAATTTAAACGTATATCAAACGAACGCACTAAAATATACATCTTAATGGGGAACAACACCCAAACAGCAAATGAGATTAAAAACTGGATAAGCCATTCCTTTTTGCCTAGTTTTGAAACAGAATCCGCGTATGATGATATGTATTTATTAACTTTTTTTACTAGCTTATTTTTAGAGTTTGCAAGCCATGCAGATAATTTATCTGAAAAAAACAACGAGCCTACCATTGCAAATACTATGCTTAAAAAAACAGCTGAAATAACAATTTGCAATGGTAGCGATAAAAATGTTTTCATGTGTGAGCTTATATCCATTAAACAAGCAACACAAACCAACATTAAAACGCTCATGCTTATGCTTTTTTGTATTAAAATGATATTAATGGCTTTATCTGTATCACATTTAAACTCTTTTTTTAAATAATATAGCCTAGTAGCCTATAATAAATGATGTGATTAACGAAAACTTGCCACAGGGTGAAGAACAACTT
>CAYJJL010000146.1:0-5872 GCA_964370455.1 uncultured Faecalibacterium sp. | reverse complement strand
ATTATATAAATAACCTCACACTAACACAAAAATCAACATATGAAGATTATCAAAAGTTTTCTTAATACAATTATAGCAAAAAATGTATCGTAGTTTCAAGATATACTAAGATTTATTTTCATATCCTTATGCAAGTATTAACGGGGAGATAGTTGGAGTGTTACAAAAATAAAGCCTCTTGACAAATCTGTTTATTGGTGATAAACTAGCTATATAGTTTATTGAGAGTAAACAGACAGGAGGTCTATGTAATGATAGAATATAAATTAGGTGAAATCGAGATGCAATTTGCGGATATAATATGGAAAAATGAGCCACTCACCTCAAGAGAACTCACTGTACTTGCCGAACAAGAACTCACATGGAATCGCTCAACCACGTATACAATACTGCGAAAACTATGTGAAAAAGGCATCTTTCAAAATGAAAAAGCACAGGTGACATCTCTTATTTCAAAGGCTGAATACACAGCCATGCAGAGTGAGAGGTTTGTTGCGGATACATTCAAAGGTTCACTGCCGAGCTTTCTGGCTTCATTCACAATGCGAAAAAAATTATCAGATAGTGAAATCACTGAGATTATGAACATTATAAATGAAAATAAGGGAGGATGAGTGATGAACTTTTTCCTATACGAACTGCTACCGACCATACTTAACATGAGTATCACAGGAAGTATTGTAATTATCGCTATTTTAGCTATACGATTACTGCTAAAAAAAGCACCTAAAATATTTTCTTATGCTATTTGGGCAGTGGTGCTGTTTAGGTTGCTTTGCCCTTTGACATTTGAGAGTACCATTGGATTTTTGCCAAGCACCCAGCCAATACCTGTTGATATCATTCACGAAGAATATCCGAGTGTAGATTTGCCACTGCCTATAATAAATGATGTGATTAACGAAAACTTGCCACAGGGTGAAGAACAACTTACATCTGACCCACTCGAAGGGCCAATGGCAATCGCATCTTTTATGTGGGTTATCGGAGTTTTTGCAATGCTCGTTTATAGTGTGGTGCAATATACTTTGCTCAAACGCAAACTAATCGGAACAAAACCACTTAGAGAAAATATCTATCTTGCCGATGCGATAAATTCGCCATTTGTTATGGGTTTATTTAAGCCCAAAATTTATCTTCCATCCTCGCTTGCAAAAAGTGAATACGATTTTATTATCGCACACGAAAAATGCCATATCAAAAGGCTTGACCACATCACAAGAATACTGTCTTTTATCGCACTTGCATTGCACTGGTTTAATCCACTTGTTTGGGTGGCATATATTGTTTCAGCAAAGGATATGGAAATGTCCTGCGATGAGGCTGTTATGAAAAATATGGATAGTGATATTAGGGCAGAGTATTCAACCTCACTACTTCGGCTTGCTACAGGTAAAAAGCTGATTTTTGCAACACCGCTTGCCTTTGGTGAGGGTGATACAAAAGGTAGGGTGAAGAATGTTATGAAATATAAAAAACCTATGGTTTGGGTGAGTGCTGTTTGCTTGGTAGTGGTATTGATTGTTGTGGTTGCCTTTGTGACTAATCAAGGTGATGATGGTTTTACAAATGCTGGAGGTATTGAGCCAATTCCTGCTATGATTACCGAAATAGACAGAGAAAATCACACCATGAAAGTAGAGGCTTTGGAAAATAACAGTGTATTAACCCCAAGTACTACACTTGATGTTAAAAATGCAACATTTACAAACGAAGGAAAAGAAAGTAGTATTGAAAATTTTTCTGTAGGATACAATATTGATGTATATGTGAACTTAGCAAATGTGGATGATGGAACAATGTTTCCGCTTATGATTTCTATGAGTGGTACTTCATTCGAAGTAGTTGATAATGCAGGCGGCGAAATAGATACAATACAAGTAATTCTCGCAGGTGGTAATCCAGCTTTTGGAAATAAGAGCAAAATTATTACTGATCCTACGGAAGTTTCAGAAATTGTAAACGCACTTGATACATTTGTTGTAAATGAAGATGAAGAAGTAGAACTTGAAGTTTCAATGCCAAGTTATTATCGACTATATGATGGCGATGAGCTTATCGAGGAATATATGTTTAACGGAAATGATACGAATAAGATGTGGATAGGGCAGTTTGTAAAACATATTGAATATGAGGAGAGCAGTCCATATGAGCTGTATGAGCAATCAACCGCAGAAGAATTCGTTTCATACCAAAGTAACGAGTATACACAAGCAGTAGGGCTTGCTAAAGAATATGTAAAAGATACCGTAGAAAACCGAATTATTGACCATGCACAGCCTGAAATACAGAAAAACACAATAAATAGTACTTATGAAATCTTTGATTTAGAAACAAAAAAAGCTGTGGACATAAGTGGCAAAACGGTATATGAGGTTATTTTTGCAACAGAAGATGATGATATATTAGGCCCGATAGTTTGCTATGTAGATGCAACGGAGTTAATTGTCTTGGGTATTGGATTAAGAATGTAAAAATTGAAAACAGGATAAACTTATGTATAAACATAGGTTTATCCTGTTTTATTTTATAAAAACAATTACTATACTCAAGCAATTATTGCTTCAGCGCATTTTATACCGTCAACGGCAGCGGAGGTAATACCACCAGCGTAACCAGCGCCCTCGCCACAAGGGTATAAGCCTGCAACATTTATGGATTGCATGTTTTGCCCTCGTGTTATGCGCAACGGGGAGGAGCTACGTGTTTCTGGCGCTGTAATGATAGCATCAGGATTATCAAAACCTTTTAAGCGCCTTGAAAAATCTTTAATGCCTAGTTTAATTGAGGTGCTAATAAACTCAGGGAAAAGTTCATTAATATCGCAAAAGCTAACACCAGGCTCATAGCTAGGTTTAATTGTGCCAAATTCGCTTGTGATTTTACCCTCTAAAAAATCGCCATAACGTTGGCAAGGTGCACTGTAATTTGAGCCAGCTAATTTAAAAGCGTGTTTTTCAATTTCTTCCTGAAAATGCAAACCGCCTAAAATATCTTGCTCTGCAAAATCGGCCTTGCTTACGTTTACTAGCACAGCGGCATTGCTATTAATGGCATCACGCGCAAAGTTGCTCATGCCATTTGTAACAACTGCGTTTTCAACAGAGCTTGCACCGACAACAGTGCCACCAGGGCACATACAAAAAGTATAAACGCCTCTGCCATTGGGTAGGTGGGTAAAAAGTTTATAATCAGCTGTTGGCAGTTGATTGTGAAATTTACCGTATTGTGCTTTGTTTATCATATCTGCTTCGTGCTCAATACGCACACCTACTGAAAAATCTTTTTGCTCTAAAAAAACAAATTTATCACGCAACATTCTATAGGTATCTCTTGCGCTGTGTCCTATGGCTAAAATAACATGCTCCGTTTCAAACAAAAGCTCTTGTTGTTGGTCGTTAATTGCTTTTACAGCTTTAATTTTGCCATTTTCACTTATAAGTTCTGTCATTTTAGTATCAAAATGAACTTCACCGCCAAGGCTAATTATTTGTTCTCTTATGTTTTTAACAACTTTTGGTAAATTATCAGTGCCTATGTGTGGCTTTGCCTCATATAATATTTCTTCAGGTGCACCAGCGTTCACAAATTCTTTCAAAACTTGCTTGGTTCTAACGTCATTTATGCCACTGTTTAACTTACCATCAGAAAAAGTGCCAGCGCCACCCTCGCCAAATTGCACGTTGCTTTCAGTATTTAATATGCGATTTTTAAAAAAGTTAGTGGTTTGCTCTTGGCGTTTTTCAACTGCACTACCACGTTCTAAAACTATTGGGTTTAAACCACTTCGTGCTAAAATTAAAGCGGCAAATATACCACCAGGTCCAAAGCCAACAATGACAGGACGTGTAGCAGCTTTAGTAATTTTAGGTACTATAAATGGCGCAATTTGCACTTCACGAGATTTTTTATCTCTTAGCACATAGTTATCTTCAACTGTTACATCTACACATAAAACATACTTTACATCATCTTTTTTGCGTGCATCTATGGATTTTTTTGCAAGCTCAAAAATAATGTCATCTTCTAGCCTTAGCCTTTTTGCTATGGCTTTTTTTATGTGCAAATCAGTGTAGTTTAAAGGTACAAAAATTTCGTTTACTCTAATAGTTTTCATTTAAAATCACTTTCTAGTATGGATTTTTCGTGATTTTTTCAATAAATTATAAAAAGAAAAAATTTCAGAAAAATCATTATTAATAAAGGGCTTAATTTTGCCCTGCAATTATTCCGCTGACCCATGCCCAGTACAGGTTAAAACCACCGCAATCACCGTGTATATTTAGCACTTCACCAACTATGTATGCGTTTTTGCATTTTTTTGATTGCATGGTGTTTATATCAATTTCGCACAAAGGTACACCGCCAGCAGTTACTTGTGCGTTATCCCAAACGGGGGAAACACTAACATCAAAAACAATGTTTTTTGCCATAGTGCAAATTTGTTTTATTTGCTCTGTTTTTAAAGTGCCTATTTTTGTATCATTAGCAATGCCACATTTTTTTATAATTGCATAGCCGAGTTTCATGTTTAAATAGCCGTTTAAAATATCACTAGCTGGCATTTGTGGGCGATTTTTTGCTAGAGATAGTACATTTTGATATATGTTTTGCATGTTATCGCTTGGTATAAAATCAAATGCAATTTTAGTGTTTTTTAAGCCGGTAGCCCTAATAGTCAAGTTAAAAAGGCATATGCCAGAAAGCGCTTTGTCGCCAAAAATCATTTCTCCGCTTTCGGTATAAACTGCATTATTGCCCTGTAAAAGGGTAGCAGTACATTTAGCACGCACGCCTGAAAGCGGTGCTATAAATTTATCGTCACAGCTAAACTTAGTCAAAACAGGATTTATATCGGTAACGCTATGGCCTAGCTGCTTAGCGAGTGCATATCCACCACCTAGTGGCGAAAATTTAGGCGATGCCTTACCACCACAGGCAAGTATAAGTTTTTTGCAAGTAAATTGCATACCATTTGTACAGGTTAATATAAAGTTATCTGCACTTTTTTGTACTGAGTTAACTTCATGTTCTAGTTTGATTTGTACGTTTTTTTCATAAAGTGCATCTGTAAGTGCTTTTACAATAGCGGATGCTTGCAAACTTTTAGGGTACATTCTGCCCTCGGTATCTGTATAAGTAAAAATACCTATGCTATTAAACACGGTTTTTATTTTATCTACGCTAAAATGCGCAAGCATATCTTTTATATACTTACTATCCCCGTGAAAGTGTTCTATATTTATATTTTCATTAGCAAGGTTGCATTTGCCGTTACCAGTAGCTAGTAGTTTTTTGCCTATTTTTGTATTAGCATCAAGCACTAGCACATTTTTATATTTTGCACTTGAAGTCAAAGCGGATATTAAACCACTTGCACCTGCACCTATTACAATTACATCGTAAGTTTTCACTATATCACCTTAATATATATTTTTCTTTTTATTATACATCAAAATGATAAATAAAGATAGTCTTTGTATAATATGTATATATAATTAAATATAATTTTGAATATTATTTAACTTGACTTTAACAATATTAAAGTGTATAATGGGATTACAAACGAAGGAGGTGTATAGAATATGGAAAATATACCTGATTGGTTGCAAACACTTGAAACAGAGGATATAGCTTTTATGAAAAAGTTTGTGCTTGCATCGGGCTCGCTAAAAGAGATAGCACAGCAATATGAGGTAAGTTATCCGACAGTGCGTTTGCGCTTAGATAGGCTTATACAAAAAATAAATCTAAGTGAAAAAGAGGTTAAAGACCCATACATTACACTAATAAAACAAATGGCAGTAAATGATAAGCTAGATTTTGACACAGCAAAAGTTTTAATTGAAGAATATAAAAAACAACAAAAATA
>CAYJJL010000145.1:3934-5914 GCA_964370455.1 uncultured Faecalibacterium sp. | reverse complement strand
GCTGTTAAAAAAGTTTGGTTTGCATAGCTTGCAAATAAATCGTTTTGGCCTTGTATATAGTAATAAGCTGTGTAATAAAGCCCTGCACCAGGCACAAGCGGAAATATACCGCAAAATAAAAACACTGTAACTGGCGCTTTGCGAACAACTGCAAACCAGCGAGATATACCTGTTAGCACAAGTGTAGCTATTAGCGTTGCAACTGTTATTGTAAAACCGAGGTTTATACTAACTAAATAAACAAGCCATGCCACAGCGCCGTTAATTGCGCATACAACATAGTGTTTTTTTGGCACGCAAAATAACACAGCAAAACTTAATGTACCTATACCTGCAAGTACTGTACCTTTAAGTAAATCAAGTGCGAGCAATAAATGTTCGTTCATAGAGGCACCCCCATTAAAAATTGCTCAATCATTAGCACAAGGCCTGCACCACAAGCTATACTTGCGGCAATTAAAATTGCATCTATTGCACGTATTGTGCCTGAAAGATAATCCGCGTGCACAAAATCACGTATTGCCATTGTAAAAGCAACGCCAGGAGTTAAAAGCATAAACGCACCAATTATGGCACTGTTTACATCTAAACCACTAAAAACAAGGCTTACTAAAAGGCAAAACACTGAAACTAAAGCCGAGCCAGATATTTTTTGAAAAAAACCACCACTTGAGCGCTTTTGGCAAATAATTAAATACCAGCCCAACAAAAAACCTGCCAATAATGAAACAGTGCCATCTATGATACTGCCACCATATAACATGCAAAACGCACAAGCACCCAAACCACTGGCAAGTATGCGCAGTTTAGGTGTTTCCGTTGGTATCTTGCGCACGTTTGCAAGGATAATCTCCGCCTCGGTTATGCTAAGTTCTCCACGTGCTATTTGGCGCGAAAGCTCGTTTACACCTTCAACACGGCCTAAATGCACAGAGCGGTTTGGTATGTTGCGCACCTCAGCATGTTCAGAGGTACCTGCGCTTGCAAATATGCCATTTGTTAGCACATAAGCATTAAACTCACGCAAATTTAACCCAGCTGCCATATGCTCCATAGTTTGCTGTGCTCTAAAAACCTCAGCGCCGTTTTCAAGCTGAGTTTTACCCGCTGTTATCACAAGCTCCATCATACGGCGGCGCTCTTCCTCAGTGGGTTGGATTGGTATTTTTTCAGTCACGGATATTGTCCCTCACGGTTTTAAAAGTTTCTATATTTTCAAATAGATAGCTTGCGATAACTTGCATTAGCTCAAAATCCTCTTCGCTATCTATATCCAAAATACCTGTGTCCATCATTTGTGAAACGCCGATTTTACCATCCCACAAAATGCCTGTTTTATTTTGAGATAAAAAATCACGATTAAAAACATAAATGCTTGCGTTTAAATCGTAAATAGCTGGCGCTTGTTGGCGTGCTGTAAAAGGCGATGAAATAACTTTTTCGACATGGTCGCCACAATCACGCACCATATTAAAATATGGGTTGCGCCTTGATGGTGTAACACTAAATACAAGGTCTAAATCTGCCCTATTTGCTTTTAGCATATATGCGTTTTCAACGTCCTCGGCTGTGCGCAAGGGGCTTGTTATATCTAAATCCATAACGTAATCGTATTTTATGCCGTTGCGCTCCTCCATACGTGCGAGGCTATCTTGAAACACTGCCATTTTAGGCACTGTATCGCCTGCAAGCTCTGCACTACGTTCTAAATGCACCGCTTTTGGGTAGCCCAAAATAACTAGCTCGGCAAGGTCGTCGCTATCTGTATTTAGTGCGATATCTATATGAATTTCTGGGTGTTTTTTTGCAAAAAGCTCCACTGCTGAAAGCGTATAATAAACAAGTGGTTTACCACAAAATGTTTTTAAATTTTTGTTTTTAAAACCCTTGCTCCCTGCCCTACCACAAATAGTTATTAAACAATGTTGCATGATAAATTTCCTTTTCTTTACTATTGTTATTAGTATTATTTTAAATTAC
>CAYJJL010000145.1:0-3924 GCA_964370455.1 uncultured Faecalibacterium sp. | reverse complement strand
CAAGTGATTTTTGGTACATGGCACTATCTTGTGGTAAAACATCAAGTGCTTTTTCAGCCGTATTTGTGCTTTTACCTTTGCCGTTTAAAGCGTAATTAATAAAATAGCTCATTTCTCGCAAATAACGCTCGTTAACATCCTCTGCGTAATTTTCAACCTCGCTATTAGGCAATGTTAAAGTGCCTTTGCCAAAATCCGCTGTTATTGTGCCCAGCGCACAAAAAAGCTCTATGCTACGCCTATATTCACGCCCAAAATAATCAAGGTGTAACTCACAAAGCATTTTAGGGTAACGTGCGATATAAATGCTGACATCATCACTGTCAATCTCAAGCTCTGAATATTGCCCCTGAAAATTATAAAGTTCTTGTGGTTTGCCAAATAAATCCATTAAATAATCCCACTCGTGGATTAAATCTATAGTTACGCCACCGCCCAAGGCTTTTTTAGCGGAGTACACCGTGCGATAATCCACACCTTTGCGCCAATCTGGCAAGTAGCTTGAGCAAATTGCTCGTACTGAGTATGGCTGTGCGCTTTTATTTTCGGCTAAATATTTTTTTAGTGCAAGCATAACACCACACCAGCGCATAGGTGCTGCAACATACGCTTTTTGTGTAGGTGCAATTATTGTTTCAAGGTTTATATCAACCTGCTCGGCTGATACTATTGGTTTTTCAATAAACCATGTACCTACTTTATTTTTTAAATCTGCTAGTGTTTGTGCATGCAAAGCAGTAGGGTTTGTCAAAAAAGCTATGTCGTAATAATCATACGCTTTTTCATCTTGCAAATTATCAAATTGCACATCAACTTGCTCGGCTACACCCTCACGCAATGGGCGTGTTAAATCATTGCGCAATGCGTGTACGTCTAGCTGTATATCCATTTGATTTGCAATTTGATTCAAATTGTTTAAATGCCTTGTACCAATAGAGCCAAGGCCTATAAATAAAACGCTATATTTTGCCATAATAGCCTCCGCTTAAAGTTAATAAGTTATAAAAGGGCCTATAAAATAGTGTTGGTATAATAACACCGCACCTAAAAAGCCAAAGATTGACATAACTGGCAAAGCCACTTTGCATGTATCTACAGTTGCACTGCGCAAGGTAAAAACTTTGCTTAATACTGCGCAAAGCAAAATTGCAAACAATAAGTAAGCTGGTAAAAAATACCTAGCTTGCAAGCCTATAACTCGCACCATGCCTACTGGTGTATATGTTAAATATAGTGCTGCAAGTAGTGCACCTACGTAACAAACAGTAAAAGCCCCTAATCCAACGCTAGGTAAAACAGGCAAGGTAGATTTTTTATTAATACTTAGCACAACACCGAGCATTAATATTAATGGTGAAAAAATATTTATAAATGCAATTGGTAAATCTAAGTAACCAAAAACACCTAAATCGCCTATAAAAAATGTGTTTTCGTATAGTGTGCCTATAAAAATTGCAATTGTTCGCAGTGGGTTTGAAAGCAAAAATACTAATTGTTCGCCACCGTTTACTGTATCGCCAAGCATGCGCTCAACTACAGGATAATTTTGGCGGAAAACCGTGCCATACCACTCGACAAAAGCGGTAATTGCCACGCCAGAAACTACAAAAGCAACAGCAAACTGCCATTTTTTAAGTTTTTGCACACACCATGCACTTGCAGGTAAAAACAGCGGTATTGCGATGAACAACAAGCTTATCCACGGTTTAACAGCATTTATATAAACAAAAACAGCTAAAAAGCTAAGTAGTGCTTTTTTATCAATTTTATCCATACAATAAAAGCTTGCTAAGTACCAATAACAACCCAGCAAAAGTGCATCGTAATTTAAAGATGCCGCCATATATAAACTCATAGGCATAAAAATTATTGCCAAGAAAATAGTTTTATATCGCTGACAATTTTTAAGAGCCAAAACGCTTAAGACTATATAACAAAGCAAGTTTGCAATGCGCCCTGCATAAAAGCACCCCAATGCCGAAAAACCGATAAGCCTTGCAAACGCCATGCCTATGGCTGATGGTATATAAGGCAAAAATGCAAAAGATAAAGGCTCCTGTATTTGCTCGCCCTCAAAACTTTCGTCAAAATAATTTGCAAAGCCTTGCGCTACACCAAAAACTTCGCCTTGCTCACCATTTTGCTTTAGGGCGTAACCAGCTGTGCTATATGTTTTTGTGTTGCCGTTTTCGTCCTCTGTTGTGCCTTGTGAGGTATGCGCATTTACCCACGCCCCAGGAAAAGCCGCCATTAATTTATTTATATCCTCGCTATACGTGCGCTCGTAATCAAAATCAAAACGCCCTAAGCTTATAGCATAACTGCGCAAAAAATGCAATTCTTCATCTGGTGCTTGCATAGGTGGGTTTGCAAAGGTAAACGCCAGGCCACAAAACAGCAAAGCTATTGCAACTTTTGCTAAAAAATTGCGCATACATTTTATGCAAAAACAGGCAAAAACCGCAAGCGTGCTAACACATAGCACACCAGCGGTTAATGTTTTTACAGGGAACGCACGTGCATCTAAATAATAAAAAACACGCCAATAATAGACTAAAGCCAGCCCTACTGACAAAGTGCCAAGCAAGGCTATAGCCCAAAGCCAAAATTTTGGCATTTTTTTGAGTTTTCCGTTAAGGAAATTATTCATGCCTTACCTCTATATAATTTTATTAAAGCTGATATTGCCCAGCTTTGTATGAACCTAAGTTTGCACGCAAAAACTCAACAGTTGCTGCAAGGCCTTGCTCAAATGTATATTGTGGTGCCCAGTTTGTCATCGCACGCAATTTGCTTGCATCACCAAGTAGGCGGTCAACCTCGCTTTTTTCAGGGCGTAGGCGAACTTCCTCACAGATAATTTTTGCATTAGGGTTAATTTGCGCAATTAGCTCGTTTGCTAAATCGCCAATTGTGTGTTCCTCGCCTGTTGCAATGTTTAGCTCTTGGCCTATTGCTTCTTTACAATCTGCAATTGCCATAAAACCACTCGCTGTATCTTTAACAAAGTTAAAATCACGTGTTGGGCTTAATTTGCCAAGCTTAATTTCAGTTTGTCCAGCAAGTAATTGTGTAATTATTGTTGGTATAACTGCACGTGCGCTTTGGCGTGGGCCATATGTGTTAAATGGGCGCACTATAGTTACAGGTAAATCAAAGCTGCGGTAAAAACTTTCAGAAATTCTATCAGCGCCTATTTTTGTTGCAGAGTATGGGCTTTGACCTTGGAACGGATGTTTTTCGTCAATTGGCACGTATTGCGCTGTGCCGTAAACCTCGCTTGTGGAGGTAACAAGTAAACGCTGTGTTTCTAGCTCACGTGCTGCGTTTAGTATGTTTAGTGTGCCTTTAATGTTAGTATCAACATAGCTATCAGGGCTATGGTAGCTAAAAGGTATAGCGATTAAAGCTGCAAGGTGGTAGACAATATCTTGCCCTTGCATAGCTGTGCGCACGCCGTTAGGGTCGCGCACGTCGCCCATAAAAATTTCAATTTCGTTTTTAATTTCAGGCGCTAGGGTGTCTATCCAGCCTAGCGAACCAAAAGAGTTATAAAGGCAAAAAGCTTTAACTTTTTCGCCTTTTTTGACTAGTTCTTCTGTTAAGTGGCTACCGATAAACCCATCGGCGCCTGTAACCATTACTGTACGTGACATAAAATTGCTCCTTTTAAAGGTTGTTTTTAAAATATATACGGTTTATTATACTATAAATTAAATACAAATTCAATCACACGGAGCTAAAAAACACATTAATACCTCAATTTAATGATAAAAAAAGCCGTTTTTTCTTTACAGTTTAATCAATAACAGGTATAATATAAAGGTTAGCCAGATAAATATAATCCGAACTAGCCAAAACAAAATCTTTAAGAGTGAATATACAAAATGAGTTTACAAAATTTCAGTTATTTTTTAATATTGG
>CAYJJL010000144.1:0-5997 GCA_964370455.1 uncultured Faecalibacterium sp. | reverse complement strand
ACTGCACCTGAAACAGGAGAGTTTTTTGAATTAATTTTTGAAAATGACAGTGTTAACATTTACGAAGTGCTTAATTAGAAATTAATCATTAGGGAGGATTTAATGGCAAAACAAATTATAAAAAACATATTAAGCATAGTTTTTTTATTATTACTAGTTGCACCTATAGCAATTGTTTGTGCTAGATATGACGGCCTTTATTTTTTACTTTACCTAAGTTTTTGGGTTTTAATTCCGGGATATTCATTTTTACATTTTTTCAAAAAATATAATTTCGAGTGTAACTCAAAAGCTATTTGTTTTGTTTTGGCTTTTTCACTCGGCAGTATTTCGCTTTTTATTGAATATTTTTCGCTTTATTTTTTAGGTGCAATAAATTTAATTTCTTATATAAACCCAGTAATATCGCTTATTTCTACTGTGGTTTTATACACTAACTATAAAAAACATAAATTTGCCTTACCTCAAATCAAACAGCTGTTTTGTGTATTATCTAATAATATATCTTTTATTTTTCTGTGGCTTATTGCAACATACATATTTGCGCTACTAGTAAATTTTTATATGCTAGACATACAAGGCCCTTTCCATGTTGATTACAAATGGCAAATTGGCAACGTAAACCAACTTGCAAGTGCATACCCCTTTGAGGATATACGTGTTTCTGGTGTGGATTATAAATATCATTACTTCAACACCTTATTTTATGCTATTGAAAAGATAATTTTTGATATTCCTGGTTGGGTTATTTTTGCACAGCACCAGATAATAATTATACCTTTGCTTTTTGCGTTAAGCTTATATTCCTTTTATGAAAAAATTGCAAAAAACAAATTAGGCACTACTCTTTTTTGTCTTTTTGCTTTTTCAGGTTTTTCGTTTAATCACAGTTATAACAACTTTATGTTTAACTGGGGTAGCAACATGAATGCAATTACAATAGTCACAATAGCTACTATCGCTTTATATTACTGTGTTTGCCCACTATTAAAAAACGATGTTGTTTTAAATAAAAAAAGCGTTGCACATATAATTATTAGCACACTTTTACTAGTATACGTCAGTGGACTTAAAGGCCCTTACAGCGCAATATTTGCAGCTGCAATAGCATGCCTTATATTAATGCAATTATTGCGTAAAACCAAACCTACAAAACCACTATTACTATTGTTTTTAAGTTTAAGTTTTGCTTTTTCATTGGCATACATAACATTGCTTTCTACTGGAACTACAAGCTATTTTTCATACGATTTATTTAGCGGTATTTTGTACCCCACAACTCGTGTTTCCTTTTTTTCAGAGATACCTTATATACCCGCATTACGATTGATTATGCTTATACCATCATTATTTTTTACAATAACGCTAATTTTATTTCCGCTTATACTTTGTGCCTGGGATTGTGTTTTATATGTTTTCAAAAAGAAAGATTTAACACCTGATATAATCCTTGTATCTTTTTTAACCGTTATAGGAATAACTGCTTACTATTTCTTTCAGCTACCGGGCAAAGGCGAATTCTATTTTTTATTTTGTTCCATACCTTTTGCTGGATATTTAGCATTAAACAAAATGCTAGAACTATTTAATAACAGACCAAACTTCCGTAAAATTTGTGTTGCGATAACTGCTATTGCTAGCGTTTATTGTTTATATTCTAACTTTTTTATACCAGAAGATGAATTTTCTATATCCATGCCTATAACATATTTTACCAATCAAGCTAGAACCTATGATAAATCCATTGTTGAAGAATTTGAAGCTCATGCTTTCTCCAAAGAATATATCACAGACGATAGGTTGATTTTTGGCACTCGCACTGTACACCCCACACAAATACATGCAAACTACTATGATATTTCAGCATTTGCTGAAAAACGCAGCTACCTTGAGGGATATTACTACTCACAAGCCAATTTTGGCTTTGATCAGGCTGAAGAACGCCTTTCGCAACAGGCAAACTTTTTTGGAAACAGCTTAACCACAGAGCAAAAACACACTTTCGCAGCTGAAAACAATATAGGTTATGCATATTTTTTCAAAAATGATACCTATGAAGAATTTGAACTTACTCCACCTGAAACTGGAGAGTTGTTTGAATTAATTTTTGAAAATGATAGTGTTAGTATTTACGAGGTATTAAACTGATGCAACAATTAATGGTAAAAAATAAGTCTACTACAAATTTAACAATAAAAAATATCACAAGCATTATTTGCTTAATTTTAATTGCATTACCTTTGCTTGTAGTTTGCGCAAGATATGACGGATTAAACTTTTTATTATATATTGCCTTTTGGGTTATGATACCAGGTTATTTTTTGCTACAAGGCTTTACAAAACAAGGTTTAGCGTGTAAAACAAACTCACTAAGTTTTATTTACGCTTTTATACTAGGTAGTGGCTCGCTTTTTATTGAGTTTTTTATTTTACATTTATTTAACGGCATTGAATTAATCAAATACATAAACCCTGCCATTTGCATAATTGCTTTAATCTTTTATTATAAAAATTATAAGTACGGCAATCAACAAATACCAAATATCAAAAAAAATTTCAGAAATGTATCAAAGCACTTACCGTTCATTTTACTTTGGTTAATTGCTACATACCTTTGTGCTTTTGTATTAAACTTTTTTATGCCTAATATGCCAACAATAACCTATGTTGATTACACTTGGCAAATAGGCAATATAAACCAGCTATCTAGCGCTACACCTTTTGAAGATATACGTGTTGCAGGTATAGAGTTTAAATATCACTATTTTAATGCATTATTTTACGCTATTGAAAAAATAATCTTTGATACTACCGCTTGGGTAATTTTCATACAACATCAGATATTTATTGTGCCACTCTTAATATCTTTATCTTTTTACAACTTGTTTAATACAATAGTAAAAAACAATTGGATTGCCTCACTTTTTAGCCTATTTGCACTTACTAGCTTTGGGCTTTCACATCATTACAGCAATTTTATGTTTAACTGGAGCAGTAACATGAACGCTGTCGGTTTAACCACAGTGGCAAGTTGTGCATTGTTTTTTGCGCTTAAACCATTATTGCATCGCAATACAGTTTTAAATAAAACCAGTATTATTCAAATTATTTTTTCTGCATTGCTACTTGTGTATCTAAGTGGTTTTAAAGGCCCTTATGGTGCGGTATATCTTTTAGCTGTAGTTTGCTTTATTATTATGCGATTGTTGCGCAAAATTAAGCCCACTAAAGTAATTATCATATCATTAGTTTTTTCATCCGCATTATTTTTGCTAATGTATAACTTGCTTTTTTCCAGTGGTGCATCTACTTATTTATCCTACAATTTATTTGAAGGCATACTAACATCGGTGACAAAAATACCGTTTTTTGATGTTATACCATATTTGCCTGGCTTGCGATTTATAATGTTTATACCATCGCTTATGCTAACATTTACACTACTGTTTTTTCCACTAGTTTTGTGCGCTATTGATTGTTTGCTTTATGTTTTTGGTAAAAGAGATTTGTGCTCTGATATTATTTTTGCTAGTTTTGTAACAGTAATAGGCACTGTGGCATTTTACTTTTTTGATATAACTGGCGGTGTTCAAATATATTTCCTTTATTGTGCATTACCTTTTGCTGGGTATATTGCATTAAATAAAACGCTTGAAATAATTGAAAATCGTCCAAGATTAAAAAGAGTCAGCGTAATACTCTTAATTTGTTTTAGTTTTACTGGTGTACTTTTTAATTTTTATTTACCTTTGCACGAAAGCACCTATGCTGAAACTGCACCTGCTTTTTTAGGTACGGAGCAAACATTTGATAAGCAAACACAAGAAGAATTTGCCGCATATGAGTTTTTAAAACAATACCCAAACGACGGTAAACTCGTTTTTTGCACACGTTCTACCCATTTTAATGATGATTACGCAAATTTTTATTATATTTCAGCTTATACTGAAAAACCAAATTATTTTGAAGGTTATTTATACGCACAGCGAAACTTAGCGTTTGCAGATGCACCACAAAGACTTTTAGAGCGCGAGGACTTTTTCACCGATGAAACAACCGCCGAAGAAAAATATATTTTTGCAAAGGAAAAAAACATAGCTTATATATTTATGTTTGAAAATGATGGTTATGACAATGCTATTTTTACAACTACTGAAGCACAAAAATATTTTAAAACAATATTCAGTAATGACAGCATAAGCATATACGAAATTTTATCATAAATGAACACACAGAAAGTATAATCATGACAAAAAAACTTTTATTAAATTTATCCGCCATACTTTGTTTATTATTAATTGCTTCACCACTGGCTGTTGTAATTTTAAGATATGATGGTTTATATTTTTTGCTATACTTAACATTTTGGGTTATTACCCCAGGTTATTTAATTTTGCATGCATTTAAAAGCAAAGGCTTAGAATGTAAAACAAAAGCATTAGGTTTTATTTACGCTTTTTTATTAGGTTGCAGCTCACTTTTTGTTGAATTTTTTATTTTACACTTTTTAAACCAAATAGAACTTATAAAATATATAAATCCCTTAATTGCTGTATTTGCAATTTATATTTTTTATAAGAAATACATACAAAACAAATTATATTCGCCTCGATTTAATTGTTTATCTGATCAATTACCATTTTTGCTACTTTTACTAGCCGCTACATATTTATGTGCTTGCTCTTTAAACATTTTTATGCCAACATCCGAAAGTGTCAATTATGAAGATTTTACATGGCAAATAAGTAATATAGCTCAACTTGCTGGCAACACTCCTTTTGAAGATATACGAGTAGCTGGTTCAGATTTTAAATATCATTACTTCAACAGCTTATTTTATGCTATAGCAAAAATAATATTTGATATACCATCTTGGATAATCTTCACACAACATCAAATATTTATAATCCCCCTTTTAGTTTCATTAAGTTTTTATAGTTTATTTATTAATGTAGCAAAAAACAAGTGGGTAGCGTCACTTTTTTCAGTTTTTGCATTTTTAGGCTTTGGTTTTTTTGGCAATTTTTTATATCAGTGGAGCAGTAATATCAACGCAGTGGCACTGGCTACAATAGTTGCTTGCGCTATGTTTGCTGCAATTAAACCTATTTTATCTGATACTGTTTTACTTAATCGTAAAACCATTTCACATATAATTTTATTTAATATATTATTGCTTTTTATCAGTGGTGTCAAAGGCCCTTATGGCGCAATGTTTATTTTAACGCTTATTTGTTTTATATTAATGAAACTTATACGCAAAGAAAAACCTACAAATAGCATCTTGTTGCTAACTGCAACTTCAAGTGTTATGTTTTTAGTCATTTATAATCTGTTGCTATCCAGTGGAGGTTCGTTTTACTTTTCAAACAATTTTTTTGAAGGCATTTTAGCCTCTGTCACTGTTTACTCTTTTTTTGCAGAGTTAAATACAATGCGTGGTGCAAGGGTATTTTTATTTATACCATCTTTATTGATTATATTTAGCGTAACAATTATTCCATTGTGTTTAAGCGCTTTTGATTGTGTGTTACACGCTATTAGCAAGAAAACACTAAAACCAGCCTTTATTTTTGCGGCCTTTTTTAGTGTAATTGGCATCACAGCGTATTATACTTTTTCTCTAACTGGTTTTGGCCAAGTATATTTTTTATTAGCTACTGTACCATTTACTGGCTATTTATCACTTAGCAAAATGATGCAAATAGTAAAAAAACACACCAAATTGCGTAAAGCATGCATTTCTATTTTAATTGTTTTTGTTATAATTTGTATCCCAAGTAATATACACAAATTTTTAACTGATTTTTCATTTAATGGTATATACACATATTTTTCAGGCGAACACACTGATGCAAACACCAACCTATCGCAAGAGTTTGACGCTTTTGAATTTTTAAATGAATATGTTCAAGACGATAAACTTGTAATATCTAACCGACAATTTCCACCGGATGGCGATTTCGCAGTTTACCATAACATTTCAGCTTTTGGTGA
>CAYJJL010000143.1:0-6029 GCA_964370455.1 uncultured Faecalibacterium sp. | reverse complement strand
ATGTGTGAAGACGCTATGGCAAGGCTAGCAACTGTTTTTGAAAAAAAATAAAATATAAATATTAGAAAAGCTCGGTATGACACTTAATATGTGTTACCGAGCTTTTTTCGTTTTAAAGTTTAATTGGCACACAAATACTATGCGTTAACCCCTCAAACTGCCACGGTTTTTGTGCTTTGCCAGTTGCCGCAAATAAATATGCTGGTTTTCCATTTATAAAAAGCAAGTTTGGGCGCTCCAAATGTCCTTGAACAGTGGTTTTTCCATCTTCCCACTGAACTTTGCGCGAGTAGGCTTTTGGGTTATCAGCTATTTGCCAATTTATACAATCTTTACTTTCTGCGTAAATTCCTGCACCCCACTCACCTGTTATTCCGTCGCTATCATCTCTAAAGTCATCTTTCATTAAAACACAAAATTTTTCACCATCGTGCCATAAATAAGGATCTTCAACAAACCATTTAGGATTATCAAATTTAAAAATTGGTTCTTGCGTTAGTCGCTCAAATTTTCCGTCTGGTTTATTTGCCACAGCAACACCTAGTTGTAAAGGATGCTCGCATGAAGTCCTTGATTTATAAATCATATAGGTTTTACCGTTTGGTAAAATAGCTGCACTAGGGTTAGTTGTGCAAGTACAATCCCAAAACCTACAATCACGTGGTTCTAGCAATGGGGTGTTTGGCCTTTCCCACGGGCCATATACGGAGTTTGATACAGCAACACCTATACGCTTTTTATTCCATACTTCGACAAAACGTTCGCCTGAAACTTGCTCGTTTGCTTTAGGTGGCTCACCTGCATATGTAGTGCCAAAGTAATATAAATAATACTTGCCATCATGATATTTAATAGATGGATTATGTTGGTTCATTGCATCAAAATAACAGCGCTCACGCCTATTAAAAACAAACTCTAAAAATCTATACGGCCCTTGTGGTTTATCACACACTGCATGTGCTATTTTGCAATTAAACAACCAATTTGTGCCAAACCCAAGTTCTTTTTCCCAGCACGAAGCAAACAGGTGGTACTTACCATCTTCCCCAACAATCGCACTAGCACACCAAACATAATAATCCTCCATGCTAAAACCGCCATTGTTTGGTGCTGGCAAAAACGCTCCATCAAATGGGTTTTTCATAAAACACCTCCGATTTAACAATACTGCGCATATATACTTAAAAGTCACATTCACCATTAAACACATACATGTAGCATTATTCATTTAGTTTGCATCACTAAAA
This sequence comes from uncultured Faecalibacterium sp., assembly GCA_964370455.1. GTDB lineage: Bacteria > Bacillota > Clostridia > Oscillospirales > Ruminococcaceae > Faecalibacterium. The sequence continues at coordinate 4,782 of CAYJJL010000143.1, read as the reverse complement.
CAACATATATTTTTTACAAATCTAAAAACACATCATTTTCAATAAGTTGTTGCTGTAATTTATCAATATCTACATATTTAACATCACAACCATCTTTAACTGCCATCGCCGCCGCAACACCTGCCGCTTGCCCTAGTGCACCAACAGTTGGCGTTGTGCGTATAGCCGCTTGTGCTTCAAATGTAGCTGAAACACATCTACCTGTAACTATTAAATTTTTATATTCTTCGCACACCATTATACTATATGGCAAAGAGTAATATGGTTTTTCACCAGTTAAAAAAATATTTGTACCACCGTCACCTTTAGGGTCGTGTATATCTATTGGATACCCACTGTGAGCAATTGTATCCACAAATTTTTTCTTATTTATTAAATCATTTTGCGTTAATGTATAACAGCCTATAATCTGCCTACTACTGCGCACACCTATTGATGGCCCTGTTGTTTCTAATATAGCATCTTTAAAACCAGATGCATATTTGCGCATAAATGCATCTAGCTCTACACATTGCTTACGCCCTAATAATTGTGCCTGTGAAAGCGAAACAGCGTCTGTTGCATCGTGACCTAAAATGCGTGTGGTATTAAGTATAAATTCGCCATCTTTATCTGTGCAAAACATTAAAACTGCTTTGCGATTAAAGGTAATTTCTCCTCTGCTTCTAGCTTGGTCAAATTCATTTTTAAAGTTTGCTATATCTAAAGGTATATTCGGTTTAAATGGGTTTGCATCGTCTTTTAAAATAGGAAACTCTGCTTTATTTTTTAAAATATAATCTTTTAATTTTTGTGTATCAACATTACAGTATTTCATATTCATAGTCATTGGCTGTGCTATGTTATCTGCTTTTCTGCCAAATGTTGTTTTAACGCCTGCAAAAGATGCAAGGTCTGCATCTCCAGTTGCGTCAATATAAATATTTGCACAAACATTATTCAAACCGTCTTTATTGCAAACTGTCAGCGAAGTCACAGCATCTTTTTTTACATTTACACCGCCTAAAAATGTGTTAAACAATATCTTACAACCAGCATTTATTAAAAGTTCATCAAGCACATATTTTAATGTTTCACTGTTAAAATGTGTAACTGTATCGCAATATAACTTCGAATCTACAATATGCCCGTTAGAAGCTCCGTTTTCCATTAATTTACAAACAATTTCTTCCATAATGCCTTTTATAACTTGTATTCCACCAGCATGAAAAGACATCATAGGCCCAACGCCACAGGTAGTAAGTGCGCCGCCTAAGCAACTGCTTTGCTCTATCACTAACACATTTGCGCCTTGCCTCGCTGCTGCCAAAGCTGCCGTACAACCGCTAACACCACCGCCAACAACAATAACATCAAATTTGCTTTGATATATTTTTTTCATGTTCTAAGCATCACCTTTCGCACTTTAAATCAGTAACTTTACAAATCGCTTATAATTTCATGTATTTTAAAGTTTGCGTATTCTGCAACCATAGGGCTCATTTGTCTAAACCCAATTTTACCCTCTTGCCAAACTGTATTTTTATCTTCAAAATGCAACACTGGCATTTCATTAATAAAAAAATCTATCACATTTTTATTTTTGCGTATACACATACGATAAGGTGACTGTGCATCTGCAACATTTGGCAAAGGATCACCAGCAATTGCCGCAAGCTCAAAACCATAACTCTTACGCAAATTACAAGTGCGAAAAGCTCTTTCTTCAGGATATGAACGTCTAAAATAAGATATATGATAAGCATTTATATCACCACTATGATAACAACCATACATACCATTGCGTGTTGCCAAATTTGTTGAAAATAAATCCTCACCATTTTTGCCTGCTGCCGCAAAAAACAAAATACAAAGTCCTCTTTCATTTAAAGGTGTAAACTCCCAAGTAATTTCCACATTAGCAGGGAACGTTTCATTACACCAAAAAACATAATTTGCCGCTTGGCCTAATTCTGGATCAAGCGCACTGCTTAATTTCATTCGTGCGTTTTCAAAACTTACTTTTGCACTACCTTCCATTATAAAATCTTTTATATCACTTTGGCATTTTAAGGGATTATCATAAATTAATTTCTTCATTTACTACACCTTTAAAGTTGCAACAAGTTAAAACCAACTTGCTATTTTAAATATATTATCGTACTTTTTACTAGCATGCTCAGTTTTTTATTATTTTTATAAAACTTAAATATTATTTTTTATGTCCATACTTTTTCTGTATGCAGCTGGGGTTTTACCATAACGCTTACTGAAAAGTTCTGTAAAATACCTGTTATCTTTAAAACCTACGCTATCGGCTATTTCATAACTTTTTTTATCAGTTGTCAAAAGCAATTCCATTGCATGTATCATACGTACTCATTTAAATAATCCTTAAAGTTTTCGCCCGTGTGTTTTTTAAAAAAGCTACTAAAATAAAACGAATTCATGTGTATTTGCTTCGCTAAAATTTCTAACGATAAATTTTCGTGATAATGCTCTTTTATATATTCCATTGCTTTTAAGGCATCTTTTTTTGCGCTGTTTTGTGTGTTTTGCAAAACGATATTATACATGCTTTTTATTTTATCCAGAACTATTTCTTGTAAACCTTGATACGAAAACGTATTGCTCAATACTTCTAACAATTCGTTTTCTTGCACTGTTAAATCCTCAAGTAAAAATTTCTTTTTAAGCTCATTGTCAACATATCTTAAGCAACTTATAGCAAAGTACGCAGCTGCTTGTTTGCTACCTTGGGATGCAAACGCCGCTAATTTTAAATACTTGTTAACCGCCTCGTTTAAAGCATTTTCATCTTGTGCTATAATTTTTTCTATAATAACATCTCTAATACATAAAAGCTCGGATACATCATATCGCTCTTGTTTTAAACATTCATTTTCAAAAATAATATTCGATACAGCCATAGGGTAAAAATAGAAATATTCTTTAAAAACCATACACCTACTAACTGCACTTGGTATTTGTGTTAAGTTTAAATTTGTACTACAAACCGTAAACATAGCCGTTAAATTGCATTGCTCATTTACCATTTCATTTAATGCGTTTAGTATATTTACAAGCTCATTTTCTTGTGTGAGTTTAAATGCCAAGCAGCACTGCTTTTTATACACAAAAGCTGCACCAAACTCATTTTCTTGCAAGTAATTTTCTATTTCAGCACTTGCAGTAAATTTAATAAACTCTTCAGCTAGTTTATCTTCCTTATTACTTGATGTTAGCTCATACAGAACCAACAAATACTTATTTGTTTGCATTTTAACAAGTTTTTTGCAAACATTTTCACCTAAAGGGGATAATTTTTCCTTGCTTGAAACACTCAAATTTGGCGCTACATTTTGCTTATTCATGCATTTGCTAATTGCATTTAATAGTTCATCTTTTTTAACAGGCTTTAGCAAATAATCCACCGCGCCATATTTTATTGCTGAATGTGCATATTTAAAATCTTGAAAACCACTTAAAAAAATCACCTTTGTCTTTGCACCAATCTTTGATAAATCTCGCAATATGTCGACGCCAGTTTTTTTAGGCATAGAAATATCAAGTACTGCAATGTCCGCTCCACTTTCGATAATAGCATTAAACGCCGCTTCACCATTTGAGTGTGTGCTTACAATTTCAATACCGAGTGCTTTCCAATCTGCCAAACATTCAATGCCACGTGTAATAACAGGCTCGTCATCTGCTAAAATCATCTTGAACATTTTCTAGCTCCCTTTCTTCAACATTGTTTGGCAAAGTTATTTTTACAGCTGTACCCCTATTTTCACGGCTATAAATTGCTACACCGTAGCGTTCACCATACAAAAACCTCAGCCTATCATGTACGTTTTTTAAACCTATGCTTTTCCACTCATACTCATTTTTTAAACCAGGGTTTTCACTTGCGAGTAATTTTTCCATTAAAATTACCCGCTGTTTATTCATGCCACAGCCATCATCCATAACTGTTATTTCAAGCACATTGTCAACTTCTTCAACATTTAAAGATATTTTACCGCCTTTATTTTTTGGTTTAATGCCATGCTCAAACGCATTTTCAATTATTGGTTGTAAAATTAGTTTCGGTATAAATTTTTTACCAAGCCCAAACAAATCTACTTCAAAATCAACTTTTTCGTCAAATCTGCAATTAATTAAATATATGTATTTTTGCAAAATATCAATTTCAAGCTCCATAGGTACAACATCGCCTACCTTACCTATCAAATATCTTATTTGATCTGAAAGTGCTTCTATCATTTTAGCTAGCATTTCATCTTTATGGCTTAACGCTGTCATGCGTATAACTTCAAGTGTATTATATAAAAAGTGGGGGTATATCTGGCTTTTAAGCGCACTAAGCTCCGCCTCTTTACGCTGTATTTCTGCAACATAAACGCGGTTAGTGTAATTTTGCAAATCCACTGTCATTTGGTTAAAATTTGCAGTTAGCTCGCCTAATTCATCATTGCTTTGTATTTTTATTTCTTGTGAAAACTCACCTTCAGCAACTTGCTTCATTTTTTGTTTTAATACCAAAATAGGATATGTTAATTTTCTTGATGACATAAAACTTATAACTAAAAGCAAAATTATACTAACCACTACAAACACATAAATAGTGTTTTGCATTGAGTGCACTTGCTCGCTAATAGGTAGCGAATTAACCTTGACAGCTATTTTTAAATTGTAGTTCTCAACATCATCTAATAGTAAAATTTCCTCATCACTATTATCGCTAAGGGCTAATTGTTCATTTGTTAAAACAGTGCCAATAACATTTTCATCTGTACT
>CAYJJL010000142.1:0-6035 GCA_964370455.1 uncultured Faecalibacterium sp. | reverse complement strand
TTCAGAGCCACTGCCACAGGCTGTTATGCGTTTATATATACATGGGCCGTGTTTTAAATCTAAAATATAGTGGTAAAAACTAAATGGAACATTTGCTTTTTTGCGTTTTAACATTTCATCTGCAAGTTTTTCGTATTGTTCAAATAGCACTGGTAAATCGGAATGTTTTAACGCATTTACATCGTTTTCATTACCAATCATTGGTTCCATACTAAGCTCTTTAAAACCTAAGTTTGCCATATGTATAACGTCGCTTGTGAAATCCAGGTTATCTTTTGTATACGTGCCACGCATGTAGTAATTTTTGCCGTTGCGTTTTTCAACAAGGCTTTTAAATTTTGGCACTATATTATCGTACGAGCCTCTACCAAAAGCATCTATACGGTATTTATCGTGCACAAATTTACGGCCATCTAACGAGAGCACAACGTTATGCATTTCTTTATTTAAATAATCTATAATTTCATCGTTTAGCAAAACACCGTTAGTTGTTAAAGTAAAACGGAAGTTTTTGCCGTGTTCTTTTTCAATACTACGTGCATATTCAACAAGTTGCTTAACAACTTTAAAGTTCATTAGTGGCTCACCACCAAAAAAATCTACCTCTAGGTTTTTGCGTGTGCCTGAGTTTTTAATTAAAAAATCAAAAGCCGCTTTGCCTGTTTCAAAGCTCATAAGGGCATTTTCGCCTTTATATTTGCCTTGCCCTGCAAAACAATAACTACATGTTAAGTTGCAAGTGTGAGCTATATGTATGCACATAGCTTTTATTACATTTTGCCCTTTTTTATAGTTACTTGCAAGGCCTTGGTAGCTATCAGTAGTAAATAGTTTTTTAGCATCTTTTAACCCTTGCACATCTTCAATGCAAAGCTCTAGTTGCTCTTTTGTAACGTACTCCATATGGCCGTATTTTGCGAGCATCGCTGTTACTATTTCTTCTTTAGTGTTAGTTTCAAACATAGCTATAATATCATAAGCGACTTCGTCAACTAAATGCACACTACCGCTAAAAATATCTAATATTATGTTATAACCTTTTAATTTATATTGATGTATCATTATTTCCTCACTGACAAATAAAGCCGGCAGTTACCCTGCCGGCTCTAAATGCATTATTTAGTTTTGCCGTGTGATAAAATTATTCTTTTTCACATGGTTGGTTTGCAACACCACAAGAGGTTTTGCAAGCAGATTGGCAAGATGTTTGGCATTCGCCACAGCCACCAGATTTAACTGTTTTTTCTAACTCACGTGTTTCAATTGTGTTAATTCTTTGCATGATAATATCTCCATTCATACATATAATGTAGTTTTGTACTTACTTAAATATTAATACAAAAGGGGGTATTTGTCAAGTACAACAGCCTTAATGCTTCAACTTTCAACATTAAAAATTATATTTATTTTTTTCAAATACTAATATCATTAAAAACATTTTGTTTTTTAAACTAACAAACAAAGATTATTTCGTTGCTTATTGCATTAAATTTTCGACTTTTTAACGTCATTATATACTGTTTTTGCGACAAAAGACATTTTTTACTGGTTAACATCAACTAACTTTTGTTCACAATCATGAATTTCATTGACTTTTATTGTTAGAATGTGCTAACATAACAAAGTTAAATACGGTTAGCGCGAGCTAATAGTATTTCCAAGAGAGGAAGTCGAATTTTTATGAAAAAAAACGCAGTCACAGCAATTATGATTGTTTTAGTAATTATATTTTCTATCGTTTCAATATTTATAGGTGCTTATGATATATCACTAAGCGGTATTTTAGAGGGAGATTTTTTACAAGTTTTAGTATTGCTAAATGCTAGGGTACCACGCTTACTTGCCTTACTTTGTACAGGCATAGGCATGAGTGTTGCTGGGTTAATAATGCAAAATTTATGTATGAATAAATTTGTTTCACCAACAACAGGCGCAACAATTGCCTCCTCACAACTAGGCATACTTGTTGCTATGATATTCTTCCCTACAGCGTCGCTTGCACTCAGGACAATGTCCTCCTTTGTGGCCGCAATTATAGGCACTTGGGTGTTTGTTTGGTTTGTACAGCGCATTAAATTTAAAGATGTTATAATGGTGCCACTTATAGGTATAATGTTCAACAGCGTTATAGGTGGTGTTGTTAGCCACCTTGCATATGAGAACGATTTAACGCAAGTTTTAAGCAACATGCTAGTTGGCGATTTTTCACTTGTGCTTGCTGGCAGGTACGAAGTTGTGTTTTTAATCTTGCCACTTGTTGTAGTTGCTTTTATATATGCTAACCACTTTAATATAGTTGGCATGGGCGAAAGTTTTTCAACAAACCTTGGCGTTAACTATAAACTAGTAATGTTTGGGGGGCTTTCCATAGCTGCTGTTATAACCGCTAGTGTTGTTGTTACCGTTGGTACAATTTCGTACATAGGTTTAATAGTGCCAAACATTGTTTCGATGTTTAGGGGTGATAAAATACGTGGTAGCATTTTTGATGTTGCGCTTTTTGGTGCGTTATTCGTGCTTGTTTGCGACATTATAGGCCGTATAGTTATCAGGCCGTACGAAATGCCAATAGAGCTTATCTCTGGTATAATTGGTAGCATTTTATTTATACTGCTTATGTTTAAACGTTTAAGCGGTGGCAAAAGCGAAACTAAAAAGAGATGGGGTAAATTTCGATGGTTAGACTACTTTCTTCCAGCAAAAAGATAATTATTTTAACTTTACTTGCAATTGCATTTGCGCTTGTGTACCAATTTATTTTTGTTGACATGAAGTACTTTGATTACGCTATGTACATACGCACACCAAAACTTATAGCTATGGTTATTGCGGCTTTTTGCATAGGTACAGCAAGCATAGTGTTTCAATCAATAATAAAAAACCGCATAGTAACGCCTTGCCTTTTAGGTATGAACTCGCTTTACATTTTAGTGCACACTAGTATAGTGTTTATCCTTGGTAGCTCAAACGTTTTAGCGGCAAATAAACAAGTTTCATTTTTAGTAGACGTTGTTATAATGGGTTTTGCAGGCACTATAATTTACGGCGCACTTTTTAAAAAGACAAAATACAACATACTTTATGTTTTACTAGCAGGTACAGTGCTTACAACGTTTTTCACCAGTATTTCTAACACAATGACACGCACAATGGACCCTAACGAGTACGACCAACTTTTAACAGAACTTGTAGCTGGGTTTGACCACGTAAACTCTGAGCTTATAACAATGGCCCTTATATTAATTGTTATAACCATACTTATTTTTTACAGAGATTTAAAACTACTAGATGTTATAACTTTAGGTAAAAACCAAGCTATAAACCTTGGTGTGAACTACGACAAAACTGTTAGAAGATTACTTATAGGCATAACTTTTTTCATAACAATAGCGACAGCACTTGTTGGCCCTATATCCTTTTTAGGCTTAATTATTGCAAACCTATCACGTGAGTTGTTTAAAACTTATAAGCATAGCTATTTAATGATTGGCTCTGCCTTAATGGGCGTCGTCGTGCTTTTAGGCGGTCAAATTTTAATAGAACATGTTTTTGGTTTCGGAACACAAATATCGGTTTTCATTAACTTATTTGGTGGCGGATATTTCTTATACTTAGTGCTTAAAAACAAAGGAGCATAAACGTGAAAATCAAACAAATCAATAAATATTACGGCGAAAAACAAGTTGTTAAAGAGGTTAGTTTCCAGTTGCCACGTGGCAAGGTTATTTCTCTAATAGGTCCAAACGGTGCTGGTAAATCAACTGTTTTAAATATTATTACTAGGCTTATAGCGCAAGATAGCGGTGAGGTTCACTTAGATGAAACCGAACTAAAAAAATGGAAAAGCAAAGAACTTGCAAAAAAACTAGCTATACTAACACAGCAAAACAACATAACCATGAAACTAAAGGTTAAAGAGCTTGTTGCCTTTGGGCGTTTTCCGTATTCTGGCAATAATTTAACGGCTGAGGATCATGCAATGGTTGATAAAGCTATTGCGTACATGGAGCTTGAAGAGTTTGCTGATAGATTTATAGATGAGCTATCAGGTGGGCAATTGCAACGTGCATACATTGCAATGGTTATTGCACAGGATACGGATTTTATTTTTCTTGATGAACCTACAAACAACCTTGATATATACCATTCTTCAAATTTGATGAAGTTGGTTCGCAATTTATCTGAGGATTTAGGCAAAACCGTTATTTTAGTTTTACACGAGATAAATTTCGCCTCTGTTTACTCTGATTATATAGCAGCGTTTAAAGATGGCGGTCTTTATAAATTTGGCAAAGTAGAAGAAGTTATGACAAAAGAAACCTTAAAAGATTTATATCAAGTTGATTTTGATATCCAAATGATAAAAGGTAAGCCAATTTCTATCTACTATTAACGCAGTTGCCTGATATTATGGGTGGCTTTATTACTTAAGAAAAGGAGCGTACTATGCAAGAGAATAAAAACGAATTACTTACTAAAATCGTAATTTGCGGCAGCTTAATTGAGAAAAAGAGAGAACATTTTAAGAAAATAGCCGTACAGGAAGATGTTTTGCTAAACGGTTTAACAGCGGATGAGCAAGAAACTTTGGGTGTACTATTAACCAAAATGCAAGATTTTTGGATTGCAGCACATAAAGCGAGGCACGCTCAGGAGCAAGCACAAACACTTGACCAAACACAAAAAGTAAGCGAAGAAACACCAATAGAAGAATAACGTAAAAATATAATGTTGGCACTTTATAAACCTCGCTAATGCGAGGTTTATAAAAAAACATTTAGTTAGCAAAAAACAACTTTGATATTAAGGCTAGTTTGCCTTTATATATACACGAATAATTTTTCATAATGAAAGGAAATTATAATGAAAAAAATATTAGCACTTGCGCTTTCTGGTGCAATGGTATTTTCAATGGCAGCGTGTACAGCTACACCTGCTGAAACTTCTAGTGCTGCAACTGAGGAAAGCTCTAGCGTAGCTGAAGAAGCTTCTAGCGAGGCTACAACTGATGCTGCATCAACAGTAACACTTTCAGTTCTTGACGCAGAGGGCAATTTAATTGATGTTGAGTTCCCTGTTAACCCTGAGCGTATTGTTGTTTTAAACTGGCAAACAATGGACTTTTTAGACGCTGTTGGTATGGGTGATAAAGTTGTTGGCCTAATAAAAAGTGGCTCTGTGCCAGATCATCTACAAAAATATGTTGATGATGAAAGCATTGCTAACGTTGGCGGCATGAAAGATGTTGACATGGAAGCGGTTATGTCTTTAGAGCCAGATGTTATATTCTCTAGTGATAGAACTGAATCTATGTATAATGAATTCTCAATGATAGCTCCTACAATGTCTGCCGCTGTTGCATATACTGATGGTTTCATGAATAGCTACAAACAACTAGCTGCAAACCACGCTGCTATATTTGACGTAAGCGGTGAAGTTGATGAAATCATTGCTGGTTATGAAGAGCGCATTGCAGCTATTGCTGAAGTTGCTGGTGAGCAAACAGCTTCTCTACTAATATTTGCTGGCGGTTTAAATGCACTTGGCGATGCTGGCCGTTGCTCTATCATCGTTAACGAAATGGGCTTTAGCAACGTAAAAGCTGATGAAGACGTTAACCACGGCGATGCTATTACTTACGACGGCTTACTAGCACTTAACCCTGATTGGTTCTTTGTTCTTGATAAAGATAATGCTGTTGGTGAAGAAGCAACTGCTGCACAAGAACAAATGGAAAACGAAATTATCATGCAAACCGAGGCATATAAAAACGGCCAAATTGTTTACCTACAGCCAGACACCGCTTGGTATGTAGCAGACGGCGGCATTACATCTTTAGACTTAATGATTACTTGCATTGAAGAAGGCATTGGTTTAAAATAATTTTAATTAATTTAAAAACTTATTAAGCAAGCATAGTTATTGGTTTTATCATTAGCTATGCTTGCTTTTTTGTTTATAACATGCAAAAAACATTGTAAAACCTGTACTTTTGTATAGGGAAATTTTAACTAATTTGTAGTATAATTAAATTG
>CAYJJL010000141.1:0-6116 GCA_964370455.1 uncultured Faecalibacterium sp. | reverse complement strand
CTATAATTAAGCTCAGCATATATTTCATCTGAAAGCACCATTATATTTGTACCACGCAAAACCTCTGCAATTTCCTCAAGGTGCTCTTTTTCCATAACGGCGCCAGTTGGGTTATTGGGGAAAGGCAAAATCAGCAGTTTTGTACGTGGAGTTATCGCCTCTTTTAATGCCTTAGCATTTAGGCGAAACTCATCCTCTACCTTACATGGCAAGTGTACGGCTGTACCACCTGTTAGTGTAGTGATAGGGTCGTAACATACAAACGATGGCTCTGGTATAATAACCTCATCACCAGCGCCAACAAGTGCACGCACACATAAATCTATAGCTTCGCTACCGCCAACAGTAACAACAACCTCGCTCATGGCATCGTACTGCATGTTTAATCGGCGCTTTAAATAAACGCAAATTTCTTCACGTAGTTCTTTCATGCCAGCGTTTGCAGTGTAGCGTGTTTTGCCAAGTTCAAGGCTTTCAATGCCTGCTTGGCGTACTGACCAAGGCGTTTTAAAATCTGGCTCGCCAACACCTAAACTAATGCAATTTGGCATTTCAGCTGCTAAATCAAAAAATTTGCGTATGCCCGAAGGGCGCATTTTTTTTGCGCCTGGGGAAAGTAAATTATTATAATCAATCACAGCACAGTACACTCTCTTTCGTCAATTTCTTCTGTGTGGTACAGTTTGCCACCACGTTTATATGTGCGCAAAACAAAATGTGTAGCAGTGGAAAGCACATCATCTAAAGGCGAAAGACGTTTCGCCACAAAAAAAGCAATTTCTTGGAAAGTGCGACCTTTTATTATAAGTTGCAAATCGTAACCACCGCTCATTAAATAAACAGTTTCAACCTCACGGAATGACGCAATTGTCTGCGCTATTTCTTCAAAACCACGAGATTTTTTAGGTGTAACATGTAGTTAAATTACAGCTTCAACACTATCAACGCCAAAGCTTTACCAATCAACAAGTGCTTTGTAACCTTTTATATAACCTTTTTCGTGCGCAAGGTCAAGTTGGGCAGAAACATCCTCAATAGGTTTATCAAGCATAACGGCAATATCCTCTAGTGAGAGTCTTGCATTATCTTCTAGTAGTTTTAATAGCTTTTCCATGATAGTAAATTCCTTTCGTGATTTGACGCAAGTTCAGGTGATACTTGTTCGCTTAGATGTATTTTTTAAACCATTTTTTTATGAAAATGGTTGTTAACTAAATAAAAAATAGTTTTATTTCACTTATTGTACCACATTTTAAAAAAAAGTTCACCTAAAACAGCGCAAAAATGAAATAAATCTGATATAATATAAGCGGCAGCTGTAAATCGACAAAGGAAAAGGAGTATATATCATGAAAGCATTTATAACAGTTACAGGTAAAGACACCATGGGTGTTATAGCAAAAGTAAGTGGGCTATGCAATAGCCTTTAGATAAACGTCGAGGATGTTACACAGAGTATTTTTCAAGGCATGTTTGCCATGATAATGCTTGTTGATATAAGTGCATGTACCACTACCCCTGCTGAAATGCAGGATTCGTTTGCAAAACTTGCGGATGAAATGGGTATGCAAATCAACTTAACCCGACAAGAAGTTTTTCATGCAATGCATAAGATATAATTAGGAGGGGTGGAGATGAGTATGTTTAATACAGGCGACATATTGCAAACTATAGATATGTTTAACGAGGAAAGCCTAGATGTGCGCACAGTTACAATGGGCATTAGCCTTTTAGATTGTATAGACCCAGACCCTAAAAAGGCATGTGATAAAATTTATGCAAAAATTACACGCAAAGCCGCAAACCTTGTTAGCGAGGTTGAGGCTATTAGCCGTGAGTACGGCATACCAATAGTAAACAAACGCATTAGCGTAACACCTATTGCAATGTTACTTGGTGCATGCCCAGAGGCAGATCCTGTTGATTTTGCAAAAACACTTGATAAAGCTGGCAAAGCTGTTGGTGTAAACTTTATAGGTGGGTTTTCTGCACTTGTTCACAAAGGTTTTTCGCATGGCGATAGGCGTTTGATTAGAGCTATACCTGAAGCTTTAGAAGTTACAGATATAGTTTGTAGCTCTATAAACATAGGTAGTACAAAATCTGGCTTAAATATGGATGCAATTAAAATGATGGGCGAGGTTATACGCCAAACAGCTGAGCGCACAGCTGAGCGCCAATGTATAGGCGCAGCAAAGTTAGTTGTTTTTTGTAATGCACCAGAGGATAACCCTTTTATGGCTGGTGCTTTCCACGGCCCTGGTGAGCCTGATTGCGAAATACACGTTGGTGTTTCTGGCCCTGGCGCTGTGCGTGCCGCTTTGGCAAAACTACCTAAAGATGCACCTATTGATGACGTTGCTGAGCTTGTTAAACGCACCGCATTTAAAATCACTCGCCTTGGCCAACTAGTAGCAGACCTTGCAAGTGAGCGCATTGGTGTGCCAGCTGGTATAATAGACCTTTCGCTTGCGCCTACACCTGCAATTGGTGATAGTGTTGCAAATATTTTAGAGGAAATGGGGCTTGAAACCTGTGGTTGTTGCGGTACAACAGCATGCCTTGCATTGTTAAACGATGCCGTTAAAAAAGGTGGTGTTATGGCATCTAACCACGTCGGCGGGCTTTCTGGCGCATTTATACCAGTTTCGGAAGATGATGGCATGATTAAAGCTGCTGCAAGTGGCTGCTTAACTTTGGAAAAGCTAGAAGCTATGACAGCTGTTTGTAGCGTAGGTATTGATATGGTGGTTGTGCCTGGTGATACCCCTGCTGAAGTTTTAAGCGCACTTATAGCGGACGAAGCTGCAATTGGTATGGTTAACAGCAAAACAACTGCTGTGCGTGTTATACCTGCAATTGGTCGCTCTGCTGGCGAAATGCTAGATTTTGGCGGTTTGCTAGGCCAAGGGCCAATTATGCCAATAAATAAACAAAGCCCTAAAGTGTTTATAAACAGGGGTGGCCGTTTACCAGCACCTATGCAAGCACTTAAAAACTAAATTAAAACTTTTTATAAAACAAACTGGAGGTGATTTTTCACCTCCAGTTTATTTTTGTGTTTTTTACAATTGGTACAATTTGTGTAGTAATATGCTATTTGTTTATTTTTATTCACTGTTTATCGTCATTTTAAAAGTGTGCAAACCTAGTTGCACTTTGTAATGTATCATACTAAAATTAACTGCATATAATAAAACTATACCAAGTGCCCACGTATAAAACAAATTTTCGTGGGTACAATATGCCTAAAGCGTTTAAACAACGCAACTTGCAAAGCTGAAAGGAGGTTTCACTGTGCAAACAATTTTTAAAATTGCCGTCGTGCTTCTTATCGTTGGCGGTATAAACTGGGGGCTTGTTGGGTTATTCCAATTTGACCTTGTAGGTTTTTTATTTGGCGGTAGCGATTCGCTACTTTCTCGCATAGTATTTTCAGTGGTGGGTGTTTCTGCCTTGTGTGCTATACCAGGTTTATTTTACCCTAACGGCAACACAAATGGCGAATAATTAACCTAAATTTAAAGATGTATATATAGGGGTGTTCAATATTTTGAACACCCCTATATATTTTAATGTAAAATTAATTTTAATATAATTTTATTGCAATTTATTCGTTTATAATTGCTGTTAAATTTTCAACTTCTTGTGCAGCAATTTCAGGGTATGCAGAGCTATAAAGCGAACCATATCGGTATAGTATAAACCCTTGCGAGTTTTGCTCTCGTAAATCAGTTAGCATTTGTGCTAAGTTATCGCCTGTGTTCCATTGCGAGGTGCTGTTTTCGTTTTGTCCGCTATCGCCATCACCTATGCGCCATGCGCCAAGCCCAAAGTAAAGCGCTACACTTTGCGCTTTTGGCATTGCTAACCATTCTGGCACTATGTTTTCAAATGCAAACCGCTCAAGGCCAGATTGCAATGTAAAATTATACCCCCAATAAACCTGTGGGCAAACGTAGTCCATGCACTCCTCACCTTGTGCTGGGTTCATCCATGCGCTAACATCGCTATATTGTTGGCTATAGTTGTTATCAGGGTTACCTTGTGGGCTAATGCCAAAGCGTATTTTTGGGTTATATGCTTTTATAGCATCGTAAACCATTTTAACAAGTTCAGTAACTTTTGCACGCCTAAAAGTGCCTAAATCCTGTGTGGCACTTTGCAATAAAAATTGTGCTTCATCTATGTAGCTTTCAGTAGTTGGGTAAAAGTAATCATCAAAGTGTATTGCATCTACTGCATAGTTTTCAATAATTTCCTTTACGCCATCTGTTACATATTGTGCTGTTTCTGGCAGTGCTGGGTTTAAGTATAAACCTTCGCCAACTTCAACAACCCATTCTGGGTGTGTGTAATAAAGGTTGGTATCTGCAAGGTTATTTGGCATGTTATTGTTTAAGCGCAAACGGTAGGGGTTAATCCATGCCTCAATGGCAAGCCCCCTTGCATGTGCTTCGGTTATCATAATATATAATGGGTCAAAACTTGGTGCTGTGCCTTGTGTGCCTGTTATAAAATGGCTCCAAGGGTAATATTTGCTCTCATAAAAAGCATCGCCAAATGGGCGCACTTGCACAATAACAGTGTTTAAACCCATATTAGCACAGTTTTCAAACATAGTGGCAATATTTGCTGTAAAGGCCTCTTGCGAGGTAAAATCCGTTTGTTGCCATTCAAGGTAGCTAATCCACATTGCTTTGTATTCGCCACTATTAACCACTGTTGTATCCTCCATATTATCTGTTGGTTCTGGTTGTGCAGTTGGCGTTGGCTCAGTTGTTGGCTCGGCTGGTGTTACGGAAGACTGTGCAGATGTATCAGCGCATGCGCTAAGCCCCATTGCTGTGCCTAATGCTACTAAATTTAAAAAATTGCGTCTTGATATTTTAATCATTCGTTAGCTCCTTTATTGCTATTTGTTGTTTTTAATAAAATATATGCGCCCCAACCACGTGCTATGGCTGATAGTAAACTAAAAATATTTAAGTATAAACCTAAGTGTGGCATATTTTCAAAAAATACAAGTATTGTAAAAACAGCACTCGCAAGCTCGGCTAGCAGTAGCATTTGCAATTGTGGTAAAATTTTTGCGCCACGGCGTGTTTCGGTGTAAAACAAAAGTGGCCACGCAAGTGAGGATGCTATAACTCCCTCAATACCGCCCAAAATATAACCCAAAAGTGCGAGTAAAAAGCTAAAGAAATAACCGTTTTGTATTTTGCGTTCGTTGTCACGCTCGGCGGCTAAAAACAAAGTAGCTAAACCCATTGCACCAAATGCAACAAAATTGAAATTATTTAAACTAAC
Organism: uncultured Faecalibacterium sp.; assembly: GCA_964370455.1. Taxonomy (GTDB): domain Bacteria; phylum Bacillota; class Clostridia; order Oscillospirales; family Ruminococcaceae; genus Faecalibacterium. The sequence goes on along the minus strand of CAYJJL010000141.1, from coordinate 806 downwards.
GCCAATTAATGCGGCAAACCCAGCCGAAAGCGAAACAGCGGCCGAAAGCACTAATACTGAGTACCATGTTTTTCTTGTAAATTTATCTTTCATTAAAACCCTCTTTTACTTGTTCTTAAAGTGGATAGTGAACAGCCAATTATTTATATTTTACCACATTTTTTGTTTTTTGTGGTATACTAATTATAGCGTAATATGCAATGAATTACAATTAAATTGATAATTTTAATGTATTATCGTAGTATTTATTAACACGCCCAGTTTTTTATTATTTTTGCTGTAGTAACTTTGAGCCTAAGCTCAAAGCGCCACTGCGGTGGCAGCATCGCAAAAACAATAAAAAACTTACCTAGGTATGATTTTTATGAAAGTGATGTGAAAATATGAATTTTGCGGTGCCTGTAATATCCGTATTAGTGCTAGTTTTTGGTATATATTGGGTGACAAAAAACAAAACCTTTGATAAACAAAAAAATCAAAAAAGTGATTTTTCGATAGAATATCGCACAGATTTAGCTTTTGATGAGTGTTTAGATGCACTAAACATAGTTTGCGATACTGATGTTTTTGCGTATGATTTAACACGTGAAGCAAGCGGAAATTTTGTTTTGCATTTTACGCTACATAAAAAAACTATGCAACCAATAGATACATTATACAGCATGCGTATAGATAGTGGCAAACAAACTGTAATTAGCCTTGTATTTTTGCGTGAGGCGTTTGGTTATAAAGAGCCTGTTTTCCCCAGTGAGTTATTGGATGAATTTTTTGCAAAAAAAATATCTGCTACACGCACAAAATAAAAC
>CAYJJL010000140.1:1566-6148 GCA_964370455.1 uncultured Faecalibacterium sp. | reverse complement strand
AATTTCAAATGCAGCGTCTATAATCATGCTTCTTGTGATTTTAGTTTTTGGTGGCTAGGTAAACCCCTCCCCTTTGTATAACAAGTGTTATATAACAGCAATTATATTATATTGAAAGAATTGCTATTATTGAAAGAATTGCTATTTGTCAATATTTTTTTGAAAATCATTGACAAATAGCAATTTTTCTTAACTTACTTAAAGGGCAGTATCTTATAATATTCACTGCTCGTTTGACGAATAATTCGTATTTATTATCTATCAATGAAAATCCAACTTGTTTGGTAATTACCAAAACTTGAAGAAATTTTTTCAATCTACCAACAAAGAGAACCTTCAGCTCTACTGCCGAAGGTTCTCTTTTTGCTTAGTCACACCATTTTAATTTTTGTGTTTACGCCAATTCTAATCTTGTTTTACGCCAAATTTACGCCAATCATTTAATAATTTATAAGATTTCCTAAGAACTTATAACAAGCAAAACCCTTTATCTATCAGTGTTTTTGCCTATACTCTCAGCACTCTCAAGCATATTCTCAATAAAAATCCCATACCCACGAGTAGGATCATTTACAAAAACATGCGTAACCGCCCCGATAAGTCTCCCATTTTGCAAAATTGGACTACCTGACATACCTTGTATAATTCCACCAGTTGCATTTAACAAATTAGGATCTGTTACATGTATAACCATGTTGCGGTTGCCCTCGCTATATGATATTTTTTCTATTTCTACATCATACTTTTGTGCTGTGCTTCCATTTATGGTTGTCCAAATTTCCGCCTTGCCTATTTCCACCTCTTGCGCAAAACCTATCTCCATACCCTCGCCCTCAAAAGCTGTGCGTGTTGTGCCATAAAGCCCATTATCACCATTTATTAATATTGAACCTATTGCAAGTGTGCCAACAAACTTACCTTTTAATTCGCCTGGGCTACCTGCTGTGCCTGCTTGGTAGCCAGTTATTTCGCACGCCATAATTTCGCCAGTGCGCAGTGCAACACTTGTACCTGTGTCACTATCGCTTATGGAATGTCCAAGCCCTGCAAAAACGCCTGTAGCCTCATCTATATACGTCATTGTGCCAACACCAGCAGAGGAATCCCTCGCCCATAACCCAACCATATATTTGCCATCATCGCTTTGTATTGCTGTTAGGCTTGTACTATACTGCGCACCCTCACGCACATAAATTAGCTCAACTGCCTCACCTGAGCGTTTTTCCATTGCGTCTGCTACATCTTGGTTTGTGTTAACTGCCTCGCCATTAATTTGCACTATTAAATCGCCAAGTTCAAGCCCTGCTTGCGTTGCTGGGGTTGCGTGCCCATGCTGTGTGTATAAATCAGTAAAACCTACCACAAGCGCCCCCTCCGATAACATTTTTATACCAAAGGGCGTACCACAAACTGTTACAACTGGCCGTTCTGTAACTATCATGCGCACTGTTTTAACAGGTACTTTACCTAAAATAGAAAGCGTAGTGTTATAACTGCCAACATGCATGGTGCTCCCCGCCGAGGCAACACCGCTATTTTCAAGCACACTTATATATGGTAAACGTGCAATTTGCACCGCTTGGTTTTGCTCAACATAAATTGTATCGGGTAAAGTATAGTTAAGCCAGCCCAAACCAACAAGGCACGCAATAGAAATATAGCTAGTAAAAATTGAAGTGGTGCGCAAAAAAGAGGCTATTAAACCTGATTTTCTACGCTTTTTGCGTTTTTTTGATAACATATTACCCCCGTAATTTATTGATGCTACGCATATATAATTTTTTTATATAGTATTCTCAAAAAAATATTAAAATATTAATTGACAAACTATTTTTTTTATGATATATTATATAAGTCGCCAAGAGATGGCGCCAGTAAATCTGCGGATGTGGCGGAACTGGCAGACGCGCTAGACTTAGGATCTAGTGTCCACGACGTGCAGGTTCAATTCCTGTCATCCGCATATTTAAAACTCCCTGTAGCTCATACTACAGGGAGTTTTTTTGTTGATTTATTCCAGTTAAATCTATACATATGTCAAAATACTACTAAATTTTATTTCGTTACATACAAATATAAAATCCAGATTATTTTTTATCGAGTGAACAATATATATTAACGCAAACACTCTTTACTTTTATTTGGTTTTGCATTAAAATTAAATAAAAGTAATCTGAATATTTAAAAATTCATACCTAATAAGGTTTTTGCACAACAAAATAAGATTGGAACTAACTAATGAATATTTCTGTAAAAGTAAATCAAGAACAACTCTCAGATGTTTTGCTTAATATTGCTGGTATACGCCCTATTTTTATTTGGGGTGCACCAGGTATAGGTAAATCATCCATAGTTGAACAATTCGCCTTTGAAATGGGTTTAGAGTGTGTTTCGTTACTAGGCAGCCAACTTGCACCAGAGGATATTATAGGTGTGCCGCAAATTGTTGATGGTAAAAGCCGCTTTTGCCCACCAGTTACAATTGCTAGAGATAAACCCTACTGCCTATTTTTAGATGAATTAAATGCATGCTCACAAGAGGTGCAAAAGGCCTTTTATAGTTTAATACATGATAGGCGCTTAGGCGAGTACTACTTACCAAAAGGTTCAATTATAATAGGCGCTGGCAACCGTGCACAAGATAACGCCATAGTAAAAACAATGTCCTCTGCGCTTATTAACCGCATGTTTCACGTGGAGCTAACAGCAAACCACCGAAGCTGGTTAAAATGGGCTGGCGAACAAGGTATTCATCCTTTTATTTTGGAATATATTGCATTGCGCCCCGACCATTTATGGAGCACTCCGCCTAAAACCGAAGAACCTTTTTCCACCCCACGTTCATGGCACATGCTTTCAGATGCGCTTTATAGCTATGGCGATGATATTAGCGAGCGTGATATGGAAATTATTGTTTCTGCTTGCCTTTCGACACACCACGCAACACAATTTAGGGCATATATAAAACAAATTAAAAACCGCTATGCTTTAAATGCAATTATAAACGGCGAGCAAAAATGGCCAACTGCCCCAGAAGAAAGAGATGCACTTTACTTTTTAGCACAAAGCTTTAGGGCACAGCTTATAAAAGAACTACCAGCTGATAAATCTAAACTTTCTTCAAGTGTTACACAGCTAACCTTACGTGCAAAAACACTGATAAAAGATTTAAGCAACATTAGCCTTGAAATAGCGCAAATAACTGTTTCTAACATAGATGGTAAATCTCTACCTGATTGGTTTATGGTTGAGATTGTGCGAGATTTGCCACGCCTTGCTCAAAAGGATAAAAAATAATGGCAACTACCAGAAATAAGCAATATGATGTTTCATACCAAAATTACGCTATGGGCTGTGGCATAGTTGGGCAACACCCTATTTTTTCACGCCTTTATGAAGACGTGAACATTAGATACGAACGCAACAAATATATTTGCCCAAAAGGTCATGCTACTGTTTTTCAAAACGGATTGATAGTTATTAACCACCAAAAACGTGAAGAACCAGAAGTTTGGGCGAGGGTAATTGCGCACTGCCTTTTACACCTTGCAATGGAGCATTTTGTAGAAAAGCAAAACCCTGAATACTGGAACGCCGCTTGTAATTTGGTTATAGAAAAATTTTTAAGCGATTTAAAATTTGGCAAAGCATTTTACGACGCAACTTTGCCAAGTGGCATAAATAACGAAGAAAAATTATATGATAGATTTATGCTAAGTGGTTTGCCTGAAACCCACAAAGATTTTGGTACTGCTGGCAACAACTTTTTAGATATGGTGTTTGAGGATGGCAACTACTGGAATTATGGTAGGCCTGCAAATTTCCCTGCTGCGTTTGCTATTGGGCTTGGACTTGCTGTTAAAAATGCTGTTGATGTAGCCGCTGGTGAAAAAGCCGATATTTATGCACAAAGACAAGACCATTTACTTTCAAACGCAACTAGAGCAAAACACTGGTTTATTTCGTCTTATCCTCTATTAGGTGCTTTAGCCTCTAACTTTAAACTTATTGAAGACCAATTAATTTGCTACCGCATGGATGTGCAAGTGGCCGCTATAAATTGTAGCACACAGGAAATCTACATTAACCCTATGGCTGGCTTAACTTTTGAGGAAAGCAAGTTTGTTTTAGCACATGAATTTTTGCACGCAGCACTTAGCCATAGTGCAAGGCAAGACTGGCGAGATGCTTTTTTGTGGAATGTAGCGTGCGATTATGTAATAAATATGTGGCTTACTGAAATGAACGTTGGCGAAAGACCACAAGGCTTGCTTTATGATGTGCAATTTAAAGGCATGAATGCTGAAAATATTTATGATAGAATTGTTACTGATATGCGCACTTACCGCAAGTTATCTACACTGAGAGGTGCAGGGCTTGGGGATATTATACCAGGTGATGCACAGTGGTGGACACGTGGCGATGGTGTAGATTTAGATGCTTTTTATCACCGCTCTATAGAGCAAGGTTTAAGCTACCACCAAGATGAAAACCGTGGATATTTGCCAGAGGGATTAATAGAAGAAATACGAGCACTTAGCCACCCACCAATAACTTGGGATGTAGAGCTTGCACAGTGGTT
>CAYJJL010000140.1:0-1556 GCA_964370455.1 uncultured Faecalibacterium sp. | reverse complement strand
ACGAGATGTTTACACCTATTGAAAAAAAGCGCACCTATGCACGCCCCTCACGCAGGCAATCCTCTACGCCAGATATACCAAGGGCAAGTTATACTATCACTGACGAAATGCGCTCAGGGCGCACTTTTGGTGTAGTTTTAGATACTTCTGGTTCAATGGATAGGCACTTGTTGGCTATTTGCCTTGGCGCAATTGCAAGCTACAGCATATCAAAAGAGGTTACTGCTGTGCGTGTTGTTTTTTGTGATGCCGAAGCTTATGACGAAGGTTATATGAAACCAGAAGATATAGCTAGTACAGTTAAAGTCAAAGGGCGAGGCGGCACAGTTTTGCAACCTGGTATTGATATATTAAACAATGCCGATAACTTTCCCAAAGATGCGCCTATTTTAATAATCACTGACGGCTACTGCGAAAGCGATTTAAAATTATATAATAAAGAGCACGCTTTTTTAATACCCAGGGCTAACAGCTTACCATTTATACCCAAGGGCAAAGTTTTTAAAATGAGCGAATAATTTATTGTAATAAATGCGCAAAAAACAATTTACTTTTTCCACATAAACTCATGTTCTTTTCGAATAATTGCAAAAAGACACTTCCTTTTTGAATTTTTCGTAGAATAAATAGAACGAAGTATATTTTCAAGTTTAACCATTTTAATAATAATAGGAGGATTATTGATTTTGTTTAATTTAATTGCTACAATAATAACCGTAATTTTAGCTTTAGTTTTTATTATTTTTAAGCGTAAAAATAATAAAGATGAAACAGGCAACGCAACTGCACAAGCACACAGCGAAGAACAAGTTGAGATAAACAAAAAAATACGCAGAAACAAAATATTTAATATGCTATTAATAGCTGCCGTTAGTGCTATACTATTGTTTATAACACAAAACTTCTCTCAAACACTACCGCTTTTTGACAACTACAGCATTATATTTGGATTACTTGCCGTTTTATCAATTTTTACAATGACTGTCGGCAACAAAAACCGTGAAGAAAACTAGTAATGGGTATATTTGATATTTTATTTTAGTACAAGCCCTAGCAATTGTCCTGGACTTTCAGCAACAAGCCTATTATCAAACATCTTAATCTGAATATCCGTACTGATAATGCTATATGCACGATGTGTTACTGCGTTCACAATCATTTCTTATCGCACAAAACAAGATATTCTTGCTCTGTAACGCAGACCAACAGCACCTAAATATGCCTTTTATTTTATTTGAGTTGCAAATGAGAAACTGTTTTAAAAATCATTGATGTCTTAGATAGGATTTGCTGCTACCAAACCAAAGATAGTTTTACGCAAGGCTTTAAATTAGGCCTAGAACTTGCAACAAAATTACAAAATTATAATACCCACAGTTTTGAGCAAGATGAACTCAAAAACTGTGGGTATTTTTTTATGTCAGAAGATATTTGTGATTAATGATAAGTATAAAATCAAGTGCACAATTCAATTTGAGTTTATACAGCATTATAAGTGAATTTCTCGCTATTCACAAGTTAAGCAGCCCTACAAAATAAATAGATGCGCACCTCTC
>CAYJJL010000139.1:0-6175 GCA_964370455.1 uncultured Faecalibacterium sp. | reverse complement strand
AAAGAAGTGCTTTTGTTACTTTATGAAATTTGCTTTAATCGCACTTGTCAGCAAATAATGCGCTCGTTTAGCTACTACACAAACTATTCAATTTTTCGATTTTGCGCAAATTAATTTAAATTTCAACTATATACATTTTGGTGCTATTTAATATAGCACTTTTTTTATTTATACTAAAAATATGGCTGCCAGCAACAGCCATATGCCATTAAAACACGCTTGTTTTACGTTATTAAATCACATATTGCATCAAAAAATACAGCAACTTTATTTTAGTAAGTCAATATATAAACATACAAAACTAAAACATTTTGCATAAATAATTTTAATTAAAAATGTGTTTATTTGTTATTATTTAACATATTTTTTGCACAAAAACACTCATTCACTCTTTTTTATCGTGAGCAAGTGTGGTATAATATTTACGGTATAAACCCACACTGGCTGTTAATATATGTTTGTAACAGCTTAAAAAAGAAACGAGGTTATTATGTGGTTTTACGAAAGCGTACTTTATCAAATTTATCCCTTAGGTTTTTGTGGTGCGCCACAAGATAATAATGGTGAGGTTGGACACAATATTTTAAAAGTTAAAGATTGGGTGCCACACTTAACAAACCTAGGTATAGATTGTGTTTTATTTAACCCTATTTTTGAGAGCGATCATCATGGCTATGATACGCGTGATTACTCATTAATAGATAAACGTCTTGGCACCAATGATGAATTTGCTGATGTGTGTAAAGCGCTAAAGCAAGCAAATATTCGCATAGTTTTAGATGGTGTTTTTAACCATGTAGGGCGTGGATTTTGGGCTTTTCAAGATGTGCTCAAAAACCGCGAAAACTCACCTTATAAAGATTGGTTCCATATAGATTTTGGCGGTAATAGCAATTATAACGACGGCCTGTGGTACAAAGGATGGGAAGGACATTTTGAGCTAGTAACACTAAACCTTAATAACCCCGCCGTAGTAGATCATTTACTTGATTGTGTGCTAAACTGGATAAAAGATTTTGACATTGATGGTATACGCCTTGATGTTGCATACTTGCTAGAGGGCGATTTTATGCGCCGTTTGCGTGGCACTACAACAGCACAAAAAGCAGATTTTGCCCTAATTGGTGAAATTATACACGGTGATTACAACCGCATTGTAAATGATGAAATGCTACATTCTTGCACTAATTACGAGTGCTATAAAGGAATTTTCTCCAGTTTAAATGATGTCAACATGTTTGAGATATCGCACTCGCTACACCGCCAATTTAGTGATGAGCAATGGAGCTTATATAAAGGCAAACATTTAATGAACTTTGTTGATAACCACGATGTTAGCCGTATAGCAAGCATATTAAAAGATAAAAACAACATTTTAAATGCATATGGTTTATTGCTAGGTATGCCTGGTGTGCCTTGCATTTACTATGGTAGCGAATGGGGCGAAGAGGGCGATAAAAACAAAGGCAGTGATTGGCATTTACGCCCTTGTTTTGAAGCACCAAAACCTAACGACCTAACTCTGGAACTCTCAAAAATTGTTAATGCTCATAAAAAATCAAAGGCACTTTGCTATGGTGGTTACAAAAACATAACTATAACAAACCCTCAATTACTATTTTTGCGCCAATGCCCTGAAGAAAGTGTTTATGTAGCTATTAACGCAGTGTCAAGCGAAGCAACTTTACACAGTGGCGATTTACAAGGCGAGTTCGTTGATTTAATTACTGGCACAAGCTACACTCTAAGCGGAAGTGTTAATTTAACACCATACCGCACATTATTTTTAAAAAAAATGTAATTTAGCGCTTTTTATCGATTACATTTATACAAATAGGCAGTGATGAATTTTTTCACCACTGCCTATTTGCTTTTATATTAAATTTAAGGTTAATTATATGCGTCGCTTAATACCGTGTACTTAAATATTCATTATTTTAACTGCATCTAGCAAGGTTTTCTCGTATGCTTCCATGCCGTATTTATCAACTTGTGCTTTATCTTTAGGGCCATGTGTTAAACACCCTGCCCCACCTATACAGCCACCAACACATGCCATACCCTCTATAAAATTTGCGTTTGAAATATTTTTAGCACTTTTTAATAGTGCCATTTTACATGCCTCTATACCATCGCATTTTTCTGCGTTAAGTTCAAACTCAAGCCCTTGCTCTTTTATCGCCTGTGCAACTGCATCAGATAAACCACCACTTCGTGCAAATATACGCCCAAAATATGAGGCATTATCCAAAACGTCCACTGGTAATTCCTCTAGATTTAAATCTTTGCTATCAAACAGTGCTTGTAATTCCTCAAAAGTAAGTACGCTATCTATATATGGGCGCACTTTTTCAAGCTGAAACTCCATCTTTTTAGCTGTGCATGGGCCTATAAAAACAATTTTAGAAGTTGGGTCTGTTTCTTTAATATATTTTGCTATACGTGCCATCGGTGATAAGTTATGTGAAATATGCTTTGTAAAATCTGGGTTATTTTTATTTATGTACATAACAAATGCTGGGCAACAGGAGCTTGTTAAAAAGCCTTTTTCAATAAGCTCTTTTGATTCTTCCAGTGCGACTGCATCTGCACCAAGAGCCGCCTCTATTATTGTATAAAAACCAAGCTCTTTAATACCAGAAACTACTTGCCCTAAATTTGCATGCTGAAACTGGCTTGATATAGACGGCGCTACAACTGCATACACCTTGTAATTTTTATTTTCATCACTATTCTTAATAATATCAATTGTATCTAAAATAAATGATTTATCAGCAATTGAACCAAATGGACATTGGTAAACACACGCACCACACGCAATACATTTTTCATTAATAATTTCTGCGCTATTATCAGCTGCTTTTTTAATAGCTTTAACTTTACATGCATTTTCGCATGGGCGTTTACTGCTAATTATAGCGTGATACGGACATACCTTTGCACATGCACCACAATCCACACATTTTTCTTTATCTATATGCGCAACATGGTTTACGTCAAAAGATATTGCCCCAAGCCTACATGCATCAAAACATCTGTGTGATAAACACCCCCTGCACGAGGACGTTACCACATAACCAGAAACTGGACATTCATCACACGCTATATCTATAACCTCAATTACATTTGGGTTAGTTCTATCACCGCCCATAGCAATTTTTACACGTTCTGCTAAAATAGCACGCTCTTTATAAACGCAACATCTCATAGTAGATTCTTTACCAGATATTAGTTTTTTAGGTATATCTGTAACGTTTTCTAAAAGTGTATCTTGCCATGCGTTTTTTGCAACTTCTCGCAAAACTTTATACTTTAAATACTGTACTCTAGTATCAAATTTTTTCATTTTACACCTTTCTAAAAATAACTAACTTTTATTTTTTTGCCTATCTTTTTTAAATGCACCGCAAGTTCTTCTATAAGTTGCATTTTAATATTAAAATTAATTGGCAAATCAGGGTTTTGGTGTGCTGGGTTTATTGCCTTACCCACGTAAAAATTTATATCAGTAGCTTCCTCAAAAAGCAAGCGTGCAATGGCGGAAGCACCGTCTTTTTTTACGCTCCAATCTTTATACAGATTATTTTCACCTAGATAATCCTTTGCATATGTTAGCACTTTATTAATGGTTATAACACCCTCTGTAACAAGGTCGACACCCTCTATTATTGCAATGGGTGGTATTTTACTATCTATAAAATCAAGTGTAGGCATAAGCTCTTTACCTAAAAACTTAGCAGCAATTGATGAAGTTGTGCCACCACAGACTATATGTTTCCCCTCTTTTGAAAAAAACAATGACATCATTTTATCAGCATCGTTTCTGTTAGAGGGCGGACCTATAACTAAATTCATAGGTCGTCTTTTTGTCATTTTTACGGTGCAAACAGTAGTGTCATCGCCTGGCATAGCACCATAAAGTGCATAGCATTCATTTAGCAATATGGTATTTAAAGTTTTAGCTGTTAGTCCCACATGACACATAGGTTCCATGTAATTTATAATATCCTCACGCAACCAGCCAAAATTTAGTGTACTGCCAACACCCGCATGTATACAACCATCACTCATTAAAAAAAACGTGTCGTTTTCCATAAGGTTTATTTTTGATATTAAAATGTTTTTGCCACCAATTACCATTTCTTTACAAGGAAACTCCACATGCTCGTTTTCACGTATCAAAATAACTTTTGGGTTATCGTACTGTATAATTTCAGCCTCTTTGTTACCACTTAATATCCTTAAAATTGTAAAAGTGGAATATGCAACTCCCCTAACTGCACAAACTGGCAATGTAGCGGCTATTGTTTCAACGCAATCTGTGATGCTCAAACCTTCTGATATCATGGTAGAAAGTATTTTTGAGGTAAGCGTTGAAAGTATGTTTGCCTTTACGCCACTGCCTAGCCCATCAGCAAGCACAACTGTTGTCGAACCATCTTCACTTTCAATAACACAAACTTGGTCGCCACAAAGTTCCTCTGTATATTTATTTAAGCTACTAAAACCAATATCTGGGCATAAATTAACCATCATTTATCGACTCCTTTAGCTTTGTTAATGCTATTTTAGTTTCAGCAGCTGTTTCGCCTAATAAATATGCAATTTCGTGCACAACACGCATTTGTTTTTCAATAACTTTATCAGTTGTTTCTATAGTTGCTCTGCTAATTGCTTCCTTTTTAGCTCTTTCTTCTTCTTCAGAAGTTACATTGCGCATAATACAAACAAACATTTTATACTGTTTATCAAAAATAATAGTTTGTGCTACATATTTATCATACTCCGCTAGATAAACCTTTTTATCTCTTACCGAGCTACCATTAGTTTTAACTAGCATAAAATTCGTTGGGTCTAGTATTTTTACGACCTGCTCACCCATAACATCAGCCTCACAACGCAAATTTAAAAGCTCAAGTGTAGCTTTGTTTAACCTTTGCACCTCTAAATTATCATTTAAAACAATAATAGCGTTTGGAGTATTACTAACAATTAAATCTGAAAAAGTTTCTGCTTTTTCGCTCAAAAATGGCAAACACATAGTTAAATCTGCCTTACCATAAAAAACAGCCTCGGCTTTTTCACGGCATGAGTTATAACCGCATGAGCCACAATCAAGCTCATCGGCTTTACTATCTTTACCTATTTGGTGCAAAATCTTTAATATATCTTGCTCAGATGGTGCTGCGTTTTTACGTTCAATAGGCGCAAAGCTTTTGTGTAAAAAATTGCTTTCTAGCTTTGGTGCTTCAAAATCTTTTTGACCTGCATATTGTTTTATACTTATATAATTAGTTAAAATAGCGCCCTTGTTTTTTTCCATAACTGGGCCACCTATACAGCTACCAGCACATGCTGACATTTCAATAAAACATTTGCTTAATTTACCTTGTGTAATTTCTTGCAGTATCTTCATGCAATTATCAACACCATCAACTGCGAAATAAGTGTAATTAGGATTTTTATTTTGTATTGTATTTAAAATACCGCCTGTCGTGGGGAAAAACCTTGCTAAACTCTCGGCAATATCATCTTTGCTTTCATTGTAATCTATTTCCACTTTTTCATCTAACATCCACTGTGTTAATTCTTCAAAAGTTAGCGCTTCATCAACAATTTCGCCATAATGCCCTGCTTCATCTTTTTTGGCAACGCAAGGGCCAATAAAAACAACTTTTGCACCTTTGTTAGCCTTTTTTATACTAATTGCATGCGCTTGCATTGGCGAAATTACATCTGCTAAATTATTAAGTAATTGTGGATAATATTTTTGTATCAACAAATTAACAGAATGACACGACGAAGTTATAAGTATATCTTTATTATCTTCATCCACCATGCGTTGATATTCGTTTTTAACTATAGTTGCACCAATTGCTGTTTCCTCAGCGTGATGAAACCCTAGTTTTACGAGGGCTTTTTCTAACGTTTTAATACCCACTTGCCCATAGTTTGCAATAAATGATGGCGCAACTGATGCAACAACAGGCTCGCCACTAGCAATTAACACTTTTACAGCTTCAACGCTACTAGCAATTTCTTTTGCGTTTTGTGGGCAATTTACAAAACATTGCCCACAAAGTATACATTCATTATCAACTATATTTGCCTGCCCACCTGAAAATCTAATAGATTTAACTGGGCAGCAACGTATACATTTATAACAATTTTTGCA
>CAYJJL010000138.1:0-6284 GCA_964370455.1 uncultured Faecalibacterium sp. | reverse complement strand
TATTAATTTTATTATATTGCACAAAATTAATCTGTCAATATAATTTTATACAAATTTATAATTTATATAAAATTAAATGTTAAGTGCTTTTATAACCTGAACAAGTTTTGCTATATCATTGTTATCTGGGTGTGTTTGAGAGTTATCAAGTTCTGGTTTCATGCTTTCAAATTTAGTTAAATCCATTTTTTTAATGGCATCTTGTTTACTAGCAGAAACTTTACCTTGGCAAATAAATTCGCCAATAATTTCGTTAGAAGCATTGATGTTTTCTTTAGCAGCATTAATGATAGGTGCAAAAAATTCAGGTGTGCTACCATAGCCAGCTGTCATAAACATAAACTCTTTTTTGCCATTTAGTTTTTCTAAAAAGGCTTTAACATCAGGTGCACAATTAAAAGCCATTGTCCACGAGCCAACAAAAATTACATCTGCATCTAATGCTTCATCACTAATTTTACCACAATATATTTCTTCCCCAAGTGTGTTGTAAAATGTTTCGCCTAATTTTTTTGTGTTGCCAGTTGCACTGCTAAAAACTATCGATTTTTTCATAAAAATCTCCTTATTATTCTATTATATCCAAAATTTGAGATATACTCTTTTTACCAAAATGTACGACTTCGTCGTTTATAACCATGCAAGGCACGCTCATAACATTGTATTTTGCTTTAATATCTGCAAAGTGTGCAATATCCATTGCACTTGCAGATATATTTTCATTTAAGCTAGCAAGTTTGCCTGTGCCAACAACAACCTCTGGGCACATTGTGCACGAGAGCGAAATTAACACTTTTATATTAGTTTTTTTGTTAATTTTCTTTGCACGTTCAGCATCCTCTGGCGTAATTTCTTTACCAGGGCCAGCGACATTGTAAAGTGCTAATATAAACGAGTTAAACTCGTGGCCACCAGGCATAGCATAAAACTTAATACCACTTGAAGTTTCATTTTCATATAAAAGCTCTAGGTATGGTGCGATTTCATTATTTTGAGCTTGAGATTTTTTGCAAATGATTTTTTCAGAAATATCACTCATTTCATCTACAAAACCAGCAAGTTCTATTGCTAAATCAGAGCTATCTAAAACTGCATTTATTATAACTTTATTTGTGAATTTATCAAAAATAGGTGAAAGTTGCTCGCGCATCTCATCACTGATAAATTTATCATCGCTAGTATTAGTGTTTTCAGTGTGTGCTTTTTTTGGTGCTGCTTTTGGTGCTTTGCCTGAAACCTCAAAAGCTGGTATATCAAGTTTAGTGTGTATGCTTGCTACGTATTTTTCAGCTGAAGTTGCTGCAGTTGCACCATCAGATACAGCTGTTACCACTTGCCTTAAATCTTTAACACAAACATCACCTGCGCCGTAAACACCATCAATGTTAGTTTTTTGGTTTTTATCTGTAACTATATAGCCTCTGTCGGTTTCAACTTTATCGCCAAGCCATTTTGTGTTTGGCACATAACCAGCAAATACAAAAACACCAAAACCGTTTTCGTGTGTGGTATCTGTAACCTCGCCAGTTTTATTGTTTTTTAGCTTGATGTTTGACAAAGTGTTTTCGCCTGAAACGGATAAAACCTCGGTGTTAAAGTGTACTGTTATTTTATCTTCTTTATATACTTCTTCTGCTACTGTTTTAGCGCAGGTAAAATCATCCTCACGCACTATTAGCTGTACATTTTTAGCATATTTCGTCAGGAAAATACCTTCTTCAACAGCTGCAAAGCCACCACCAACTACATAAACTGGCATATCTGTAAAAAATTCGCCATCACAAGTTGCACAGTAGGCGACACCTCTACCGCGAAAATCACTTTCGCCCTCAAAACCTATTTGCCTTGGCGAAGCACCGAGCGCTAGTATCACGCCTAGTGTTTTGTATTCGCCAACACTAGTTTTTAAAGTTTTGATATCGCCAGTTAAGTCCATATCTAAAACTTCACAAAGTTTAAACTCAGCACCAAAGGATTGCGCCTGCTTTTGCATATCAGCAGTTAATTGTGTTCCGCTTGTATGAAAAACACCAGGGTAATTTACAATTTCAGATGTGATTGTAATTTGCCCACCAAATTTTTCTTTTTCGATTACGAGTGTTTTGTATTTGGCCCTTGCCATATATATGGCAGCAGAAAGCCCCGCAGGGCCTCCGCCAACTATTATCATGTCATAAATATTTTCGTAATTATTTTGCATTTTATTTCCTCATCGCATTTAAGAACCATATGTTCTTGTTGTAATTTGTTAGGTGGTCTTCTAGCATATCTATAACATCATATGCATCATCTTCCACAGCTAGTAGTCGCAAATCTTGTGCAGCTTGTTTCATGGCTTGCATATCTTTAATAACTATATCCAAAACAGCTTCAACTGTTACATCAACAGAATCTAATTCTTCAATTGTTGTTACAGCTAGATACTCTTTCATTGAAGCAAGTGGTTTTTCGTTGTTAATTTTTATAAGCTCTGCTGTTTCGTCAAGCACATCAGCCATTGCATCATATAATGTTTCTAGGTATTCATGTGCGCTTTTAAATTGTCTGCCAACAACGTTCCAGTGTAGGTTATGCCATTTAATGTATAAAACGCCTACGTCTGCTAAATATTTGTTTAAACCTTGTGTAATTTGATTTTTCATAATTGTATTCTCCTTATTAATGTTTGTATTACAATTTTATAAATAATAAAATTGTGTAAAAGCATCTACTTTTTTGAAGCAGATAAAATAAAAACGCAGTTTGTAGGTAAAACAGCTTTACCTACAAACTACGTTACTTTTAAAGCTGACCTACTAAATCAAGGCTTGGTTTTAATGTTTTTGCGCCTGGTTTCCATTTTGCTGGGCAAACTTCATCGCCGTGCTCTGCAACAAATTGTAAAGCTTGTACTCGACGGAACAATTCATCAGCGTTACGGCCAACGTTGCCTGCCAAAACTTCGTAAGCAACTATTTCGCCTTTAGGGTTAACTACAAAAGTGCCTCTTTCAGCAAGGCCTGCGCTTTCGATCATAACATCAAAATCACGAGCTAGTGCGCCAGTTGGATCTGCAAGCATTGGGTAGTTGATTTTTTTAATAGTTTCAGATGCATCATGCCATGCTTTGTGCACAAAATGTGTATCGCATGAAACAGAGTATATTTCGCAATCAATACCTTTAAACTCATCGTATTTATTAGCTAGGTCTTCTAGCTCTGTGGGGCAAACAAAAGTAAAATCAGCAGGGTAAAAGAAAAACACGCTCCATTTACCTAAAACATCACTTTTGTTAACCTCTTTAAAAGCATTACCTAAGTAAGCTTGAACTTTAAAATCTGAAATTTCTTTTCCGATCATTGACATAATATTAATCTCCTTTTAATTTTTAATATGAATTTAGTTAAATAATTTGTTACCAATAATAGTAATTGTTATCATTATAACACTTTTTTGTGGTTTGTCAAGGCTAACTGTAAAAATAGTTTGCAGGGGCTAACTATTCTCTCTTTTAGCTAGGGCAAACCTATCACATACGTTTTAATATTGGCTAATATCACTACATTTATTCAAAAGAAATATGTTTTTTTATTGTGCAACATTTATATGGCATTAAATACAATATAAATACTTATTAAAAATAAAAAACTGCCAGTTAGATTTTGAAACCTAACTGGCAGTTTTAATGTTAAATTATAGCTACTAAAAAATTGTTATTTTAAAGCTTAGCCGCCGCATGGGTGGCAAGTTGAATCAACTAAACCATCATCGCTGCCGTCTTTCATACAAAGGTGAACAGCACCACGTTTGAAGGTTAGTGGTAAAGCTAGGATATTTGGATTTTCACCAACAATCTTTTTCTTAGCATCTTCAAGTGCTTCTTCAAATGTTGCACGAGTTTTTAGACCCATGCCACGTGCAATACCAGGTTCACGTGCGCCTACTATATATATAGCGCTTGTGTTCATTTCAGCAATGTGGCCACAGCTCATCATGCTAAAGCCGTGGAATGGGTGGAAAGCGTTGCAGAAACGGTATTTGCGGATGTATTCAGCATTTGTGCCGAAGTATTCGCCGTAACGGTTCATATCTGGCAATACGTTCATGTAATCTTTTTGGAACATTTCATACATTTCACGCAAGTAAGGCCAGCGTTCATCATGGAAGTAACCATCGCAAATGCTTGAAACAATAAATACGCATTTATCAGAAAGTATACGTTTGTGGCGTATAACTTGTGCGCTTAATGCTTGCATAAATTGTATTGGGTTTGTGCCCATGCCGTTACCGTAGTGGAAGTTTGTTGGCATACCAAAAACAACAACGTCGTATTTTTTTTCTGCCCAGTGTACGTATGTGCGTTTGTCAGCATCTTTCCAGCTGATTGGTTGCATTTCTTTTGCCCAGCCACTATGTATGCTAATTTGACGGCTAACAGTATCTAAAACAGCATCACAGCAGAAGAATTTTTTGCCCATTTTTTCTTCCATGAACATGCCTTGTTGGTCAAATTTATTGCGCATTTCGCTATGTGCAGTAACAGGTGTGAAATCTTGTCTGTGCATAACTTTTGGCACATGGTGTGCTGAAATGCTACGCCAGTGTGAAATGCCTGTTGCGCAATGTTTGTAACCGCCTGAGTAACCACCATAAGGGTTGCCGGATGTGTGGCCAATTAAAATTGCTATGTCTGCATCGTAAACGTATTTGTTTAGGTATACGTGGTCGCCGTTTGAAGTATAGCCAAGGTCAACTATGTTGTCGTAATCCTCGCTATCGTGGCTTGTGATTTGGCCACTTTCGTAAAATTCATAAAATAGTTTATCGCCTAAAATTTCACGCATTTCTGGCATTGTTGCACGTGGGTGCAAGCCGTTTGAGCAAAGCATTAAGATATTTTCTTTTTTAACGCCTTTTGAGTAAAGTTCATCTAAACAAGCTGTGATAGAAACTTTGCGGTGGCTTGTTTCTTGTACGCCACCTTTAACAATATCAGGTATAATAAAAACAACAGTGCTGTTTTCATTAGCGTAGCTTGCTAGTGGCTCCATGCCTATTGGGTTGCGTATGCTTTTTAGTGTTTCAGCATAAAGGCTTTCCCAATCTTGTGGTAGGCAAGCTGGGTCCTCTACTGTGATGCCTGGGATAAATACATCGGTATTATCAGGCAAGTTTGCACTCATCAAGCCTTCGCCATATTCGAATTCGAGTTTCATAATAAATATCCTTTCGATTGTTATTGGTTTATTAGTGTTTTATCAACACGTGTGTACATCACTATGATTATAACGCACTTTACGCAAAAAGTAAAGTGTAAGTGTTTGAAATTATTAAATATAAACCCATTATTGTCATTAATAAATAAACAGATTTTTTAATTTTATCTATGTTTGCTTTTTTAACCCATTTGCGTCCTAGCAGTATACCTGCCAAAAGCGGAATAAAGCTAACTAAAAATATAACATATGATTGCTGTGGTATAGAGCCAGAAAGCCCTAAAGAAAGTAGTTGCTGTGTGTAAAAAAACTGGTATGTTGTCATCATGGTGGCATAGTATGCATCTTTATCATCAGATAACTCTTTGATATTGATATAGTACATTGCCAAAGGTGGGCCAGCCATACTTGCAACAGCAGAACAAAAGCCACTTATAATACCGACAAAACCTGCTATATACCAAGTTGGTTTAAACTCTAAGTTCTTTTTTTGCAGTAAACAAAAACCTCCAAAAGTAATCATTAAAACGCCTAGTAAAATAATTAAATACTGGCTTTCAACAAGGTTTAATAATTCAGTGCCGAAATAAGAGCCAACATAACTAAAAGCAACTAGCACTATTAATAATTTCCATTTTATTTTTTTGACCATAAAAAGTACAGGTAAAAAAAACACAAACGACATTAATTTAATGCTTATAACTAGCTCCAAATAGGGGAAAAACAGTGTAGCTATTGACATAACCACTATTGCATGCCCCATGCCAGAAACGCCTTGTATAAAACTTGCGATAATAGAAAGTGCGACTAATAGAATATATTCCATTTATAATCCTTTTGCTGCTTTAAAACATGTGTAACATTAGCCTTTGTTTTCTTCTTCGCCTTTGCGAACGCTATTTAGTATTTCTATATCAAAACCAAGTTTTTCAAAGGTATCATAAAAAGCAAATATACGGCCAGCGTTAGGGCCAACACCCTCGCCGTAAAGTACACGGTCTATACCTTTTGAATCAAAGTATTCTTTAACTGGTACTTGGTGGTCAACCATAAATTTAACGTGGTGTAAACCTAAACCATTAGGTGTTT
>CAYJJL010000137.1:0-6293 GCA_964370455.1 uncultured Faecalibacterium sp. | reverse complement strand
AGAAATATCTAAACAGGACGACTCGCTTTTAGATTCAGCTACTAAATTTTCATTACCTAGCGTTGCTGCTTTGCAAGAATCTGAAGAGAGCGCCACAATAATTGTTAAATACCTTAAAATGGCCGCTGATGGTAAATATGACACCGCTTGGGGCTTTACCTCTGATGATCCAATCAATGGCATTACGCTTTTTGAACATCTATACACAAATTCTGACGGTCAATCCAATCTAACTGCTGGCAGTTATGAAATAACCCCACAAGAATTGCCAGCACCATATAAATTGGTTAGTGGGCAAGAAACTCAAACTAAAACAGTAAATGCTGGTGACACATTAATAGTGTACTTTAAAGCACAAGAAATCACATATGGTTCTATAAATGTAACCTACCTTTTAAGTGATGCTGAAGGCAATTATTTAGATAATAATAACAACACAACCACTGATATATCTAACGCCGCAATCATTTCAAACGAAGCATATAGCGACTCTACTTATGGCACAAACTTACCTCTTGGTAGTTATAGTATCGCTCCTAATGCACCAGTTGGCTTTAATTTATATGATACTTCTGCACAATCAATAACTCTTACTGATGAAAGTATCAATGCCACAGCTACTTTTAGAGTTGTAGCTAAGAATAACACATTATATACTGCAACGTATTATAGCAATGACGCTGATAATGATGACTCTCAAACACATGTTTACGCTTCCGGTAGCCAAGTTAGCGAGCAACTCTTCCCCAACCCTCTCGGTAAGACTTTTTCACACTGGACAACTGACAAGGAGGGTAATGGTCAAAGTTTTAACGCAAACGACACATTACCGAATAATAATATCGACCTATATGCTCAATATACAATTAACCAGTACTCCGTAACATATGTTACAAATTATCCTCTAACATCTGGTTTACCTGAGCTTACAAAAACTGATAATAACAATAACCAATATTACACCCATTACGGTGAAGGGTTCTCAGCTTTTGAGCTAGCAACAGTGCAAGAATTTACATTTGACATACCAACTGGAAAGCGATTTGTAATTTGGGACTATAACAGATATTCCCAAAGTACTGGCGCAAAAAAACCTAACTCAACAATTGAAATGACAAACAATGCTGTGTTATATGCAATTTGGGGCGATGCTTATAATATGACAGCTACAGCTACGCCATATACAGAAACGTATGATGGCCAATCCCATGACATTTTAGAAGCCCTTAGCTACACCAAAGACCCAAAAGCTAGTGCGGCTCTCGATTCCACATCCGCTACCACCGAATACAGCCTAGATGGCGGCAAAACCTTTACAACTACAATGCCTCAAATTAAAGATGTAGGCACCTATGATATAACCATACGAATAACAGCTAAAGATTATAACCCTTATATCATCACTGATATACAAGCTGAAATATATGCTGCGCCACTAGTTGTAGTAGCTGATAATAAAGATGTACAAATTGGTGAACTTTTTGATTTAAGTTATAGCTTTGAAACAGGCAGTGAACCAGTAGCTAGTGAAGAGGCAGACGTTATTGATAAACTTGGCAGTGCTGCTGATTTATTCGAGATTGACAATTATATAGTAGATACAGAGGACACCTTTAATATTATAGCCAAAACTGACAACCCAACCACCGGTGTTAATAATGTTTTGAAAAACTATACTATAAGCTATGAGCCTGGCATTTTAAAAGTTAGAGCTATCGACTCGCTAGTTATAAATGCTAAAGATTACACCGAAACTTACGATGGCACAGACCACAGCCACCACATAAAACTAAACATAAGCACTAATGTAACTGATAATATTACGTTTAAATACACAATAGACGGCACGGATTACGCAGAACTACCAGAATTTGTTAATGCCGACACGTATACAATAACTATCACAGCAACTGACACAACTGGCAAATATGAATCAAAAGAAACAACAATAACCGTAACCATTAATAAACGCATCGCTTCAATAGGTGTTGGCACTTATACAAAATACCAAAACAGTGCAGACCCTAAATTTACGTCTATTGTAAATAATATCCTTACTGACGATATATCAAGTTTAGGTATAACAATTACAAGGCCAAGTGGTGAGGCTTTAACAAGTTATGTTTTAACACCAAGCTTTACACCAAATAACAACTACGAAATTACAACAACCACTGGTTCGCTAACAATAAACGCCGTTCCCCCTACAACACCTACACCTGTGCCTGCAACACCAGTGCCTGCTACACCAACACCTACACCTACCGCTGTAGCACCTGTTGTTACACCTACACCTACTGTTAGCCCTAGTGCTGAACCAACACCAACAGTTACTGCAACACCAGAGGCAAGCACAGTACCAGAGGCAACAGCAACACCTGAGCCAACCCCAGAAACTGGCGGTATAACACTACCTGAAATTGATGATGGTAATGGTGGTACTCCATCTCTACCAGAAAATGTACAGGTTGATGGGCAAGATCTCAGCGACCAAGATTACACCATAACAGATGATGGCAAAATTGAACTTTCACCTGAATTTTTACAAACACTACCAGATGGTGAGCACACAATACGCATTGAAGTTGATGGCGAAATTTACGAATCAACAATAATCATGGAGGGTGGCGTGCCTTTATCCTCTGGCGCTTTTGAAAAAGTTGCAGCATCTTGGAGTTTAGTAAACTTAATTTTAACTATATTAGTAGCTTTGTTTGCAATAATCTATATCGTGTTTAAATCTAAAAAAGAAAAAGACGAAAACGAAGAAGAATACGAAGATGAAAATCAACGTAAAAAACGCAAAAATGCAAGCATAGTTTTAGTTATATTAAGCATTGTTTCTATAATATTACTGCTAATAACACAAGATTTCACACAACCCATGGTAATGCTAGATAAATACAGCATAATTTTTGCAATTATAACATTACTACAAGCTTTTATTGCACTAGTATTTAAAAAGACAACACGTTACCAACCTAACGATAAATAGTTTAATACAAAAATTCAGCTAAAACCACCACAAAAAAAACAAGGCATGCACCTTTTAACCTCACTGGTTATTACGTGCATGCCTTTTATATTTAATTAATTTCGTGTGCTTTTTTCATAACATTTATAAATTTCAGCATTATCCATTTCTATAATTATATCTGCGCAATACTCCAAAAGCTCTGCATCATTTGTAATAAGCAAAGTTATAGGTGCTATGTTTTTAATATTTATTATCGCTTTTGCAAATTTTATCATGTTTTTATAATCAAGCCCTGCTGTTGGCTCATCAAAAACCACTATTTCTTTTTTCAAAAATAATGCTGTTGCAAACGCAAGGCATTGTTTTTGCCCTTCTGAAAGCGTCGCTGATGGTTCTTGCAGATATTCGTCTAAATTAAAAATAGATAAAATGCGTTTCGCTTTGATTATATCTTCATCTGTTTGCGGAGTTAAATTTAAAAGCTCCTCTATAACTGATTCCTCATAAAGTTGGCGATTAACATCTTGCATAACTATAAAACTATTTTTTAGTTGCTCTTTCTGCTTTGTATTTACACCCCTAATCACAAGCGCTTTTGCCTTTTCAACACCTGTAAGATTTTTAACAAAACAGGTTTTGCCACAACCATTTTTACCCACAATTGCAACAACTTTGTTCCTTGGTAAGGTTAAATACCTAAAATGCGAGAGTTTCTTTTTATCATAACCAAAATTCAAATAATCTATAAACAAACCACTACTTTTTGCTAAGTTCATAGGTTTAAACCTCTTAACACAAAGTTCTTCAATAGTTTTTTGCCTAAAACTACGTTAACCTAATAATTTTGAATTACCACTTTCTAAAAAGCTTTTTCTTGGCAAATCAAATTCTATACGTTTATTTTTAATAAAAACTACTCTATCCACAAGCCCTAAAGTATAATACAAACGATGCTCTGCAATAATAACAGTTGCACCTTGTTGTTTTAAAAATAAAATCACTTTACGTAATAGCTGTATATTATCCTCGTCCAAATTTGCGCTAGGTTCATCTAATAAATAAACTTTAGGGTTGGCCATAACAACACTAGCAAAAGCAATAAGTTGTTTTTCCCCCTCTGAAAGTTTAGTTATTTGCCTGTTTACAAGGTGCTCTATACCAAAAAGTTTTACCACGCCTTCAAAACGATTTTTTATATCGGCTGTGCTCATGCGTTTATTTGCCGCACCAAAACAAATTTCATCCGTAGTGTTTCTATTAAAAAAACGCAGCCTTGTATCTTGCGATAAATAACCTATATTAATTGCTTTTTCAGCAATAAACATTTTAGTTGCATCTTTACCTTTTAATAAAACTTCACCTTGTAATTCGCCCTGATAATACTCTGGCACAAGCCCGTTTATTATATTTAAAATTGTTGTTTTGCCACAAGCTGTTGCACCTGTTAAAAGCACACACTCACTTTTTTTTATTTCTAAATCTATGTTTTGTATCACAGGTTCATTGTTCTGCATACCCTCATAATTTTGGTAAGTAAAGCTGACATTTTTTAAACTAATCATATCGCTACCCACCCCCATTTAAGTGCAATAATAAGCAATAATGTTAAAACACTAACAACATCTAAAAAATTAAATTTTATAGCTCTCAATGGTGTTGTTTGCTTATACGCCCCCATGCCATGTAAATATGAGCACACTGCCAGTTCATCGTTTATTTTTGCGCTATCTGCTAATAGTGGCGAATATACTTGCTCAATAACTTTAAACGGCGATTTCCCAAGCCCTCGCAAGTGCATAGCGCTACGTATATTTTTAAGTTCGCTAGCTGCAACCTGCCAAAACCTAATTTTAATTAGCACTGTCAAAATAAAACTATTCGGCAAATGCATAAATTGCAAAACCGCGTGTAAATCTTCAACTTCTGTCGTGCCAAATGCTAAAATTAAATATAAAAAAATTAAAACAATAATTTGCAATGGTAAAAACACCGCTTGCCAAACATAACTTGATTCATACGGCATTGCGGCAAACCCCATGTTTGCGCCATATAACAGCGCCACCAAAAATATACTTTGTACAGATACTTTCAGCTTACCTGCTAACATTATCAATACCAACGCAAAGACATGCGCTATCGTTATATATAGTGTATTTTCGCCTTTACAAACTAGTAAAATAACCTGTAAAAGCAAAATTAGTTTTGTTATAAAATTTAAACTTTGTTTTTTTACCATTTCGTGCTCCATATTAATTTATCACATCTTTAACTTTAAGCGAACAAGTTTTATCCATTAAATTTTAAACTCTGCCCTTTGCAATTGCTATTACCTGCATGCCTAGCTCAATTATATTCCCCTTTAAAGCTTGCGCATGACTATTATTCACCAATACATCAACTTGTAACTCGCCCAAAGCACCATGTTCTCTTGCTTTTTTAACTGCCAGTTTTTCAGCTATAATTTTTGCAAAACTTAAAGCATCTTCTTGCTCTTCAAACATCATATTCTCATCGTTAGTATAAACAGTGTAACCGTCTATACCCACCTCTGAATACATAGGCTTTATATCAATTTTCGCACTAGTATGTATATCTGCAATTATAGCCCCTAAAGCGTTTGCCACCTCAGCATTTTGTGGTATAACACATTTTGTGTTTAATGCCCTTGCTACCCTCGGCAAAAATATATGTATAGGTGCGCCTATACCCACTAAGTTTGCATTAGTGTTAAAATCAATATCAAAAAAATCATTGGATTTTTGGCTGTGCCATTTCAATTTTATTAAGTTTAAAATCTGAGTATCAAGCTCTTTAACTGTAAGTTCTGGGTACTTATGCAATATCATAATACGCACAATATTACAATATAATTTTTCGCAAACTGCATCATAAACTGCATCACAAAAACGTTCTATACTTTCTTCAACAGTATCATATTCTGGCAAAAGTTTTAAGCAATACTTAATAGCCAAAACCGATGCCTCCTTATCAAACTTATCAAAATCGCCTTTAACATGCATAATATCTGTTGGTGTTAAACCTGCACGCATTATTACGCCCTCGGCTTCAAGTCTTTCACTTCCTAGCTCATATAGTGATAATTCGCCACTACCAAGCATTAAAGGTTTTACTTTTAACTTTTCAATAAGTTCAAGCTCTTTTACTGTATAATGTTCCAGTGTGTTAGGATCTTTCACAAAATATAAAAACTCATAAAGCGCAAATTTGCTTGTGCGTTTGCTATCTAATTACGTTTGCAACTCCGCTTTAATAATGGGGTAATCCATAGCTGCCACACACAAAGGTTGCACTCTAC
>CAYJJL010000136.1:0-6328 GCA_964370455.1 uncultured Faecalibacterium sp. | reverse complement strand
CAAATTGAGCAAGCTTATGAAAAACAACAAAAAGAAATTGCTGATTTAGAAGATTTTGTTGCACGAAACAAAGCACGTGCGGCAACCGCAACTTTAGCACGTAGCCGTCAAAAACGTTTAGATAAAATGGAGGTTATAGAGCTTTCAAAAGAAAAACCAAAACCAACCTTTAATTTTGATTATTCACGTGCACCTAGCCGTTTTATAGTTGAGGGCAAGGATTTAGTCCTAGGGTACGACCACGCTTTGACTAAACCATTAAACTTTGCGCTTGAACGCGGGCAAAAAGTTGCTATAAAAGGTGTTAATGGCCTTGGTAAATCTACATTGCTTAAAACTATGCTTGGTTTAATACCAGCGTTTAGTGGCGAGGCTGTGCGTGGTGAATATTTAGATGTTGCCTATTTTGAACAAGAGCATATAAGCGAAAAAAACACAGCACTAGAAGAAATTTGGAAGAGTTTCCCCGGTATGTCAAATGGTGAGGTACGTAGTGCACTTGCAAAATGTGGCCTTACTACTGAACACATCGAAAGCCAAGTGCGTGTGTTAAGTGGTGGCGAAAATGCTAAATTGCGCCTTTGTAAATTGATGCTTTCTAAAATGAACTTTTTAGTGCTTGATGAACCTACAAACCACTTAGACGTAGTTGCCAAAGAAGAATTAAAACGTGCTGTAAAAGCATTTAAAGGCACAGTTTTACTCGTTAGCCACGAACCTGATTTTTACCAAGATGTAGTTACAGATATCTGGAATATTGAGGATTGGTCAACAGTAGTTTAACTAGCACAGCATATTAAATATGCATGTGCGCAGTTTTAAACAAAAATTGATAATCCAATTTATTTGTGGTAAGTGCTATTTTATCCGCTAACCGCCTTAAAATAATTAAACGGAGGTTTTATGTTAACATCTTTAGGTTTAGTTTTTTTGGTGGGGCTTGCACTTGCAAGCATTTGCCAAAAAATAAAGCTACCACGCATAATAGGTATGATAGCAACTGGTGTTATTTTAGGGCCTTTTGTACTTGATTTTTTAGCTCCAGAATTATTAAATATTTCAGCCGAACTGCGCCAAATGGCCTTGGTTATTATATTGCTAAAAGCTGGGCTTTCGCTAAATATTGCCGATTTAAAACAAGCTCAAAGACCAGCCATATTACTTGCTTTTTTACCAGCTAGTTTTGAGTTAATTGCGTATGTTATCTTTGCGCCTTTATTGTTAAATTTAAGCATTACAGATGCACTTTTAATGGGTGCGGTTTTAGCGGCAGTTTCGCCAGCGGTAGTTGTGCCTAAAATGGTGGCACTTATAGAGCAAAAACGTGGCACTAAAAAAACCATACCTCAAATGATTTTAGCCAGCGCATCTTTAGATGATGTTTATGTGATAGTGCTTTTTACAACATTTTTAACCATGGCAACTGGTGGCGAAATTTCAGCGTTTTCGTTTTTAAATATACCGCTTGCCATAGTTTTTGGCAGTTTAGGTGGTGCGTTAACTGGTTTTGTTATAGGTAAATATTTTGTTTTTAGGCATGATAAAAATAAAAGTGTGCGTGGTAGTGTTAAAGCTGTTACTTTGTTAGGCGTAGCGTTTTTACTGCTCGCTACAGAAACAGTGCTAGAGCATATACTGCCTTTTTCTGCTATGCTTGGCATAATTTGCATGGCTGTTACAATAAAAATCGTTACTGCAAAAACAGTTGCAGTGCAATTATCAGCATATTTTGGTAAATTATGGATCGCCGCTGAAATTGTGCTTTTTGTACTTGTTGGTGCGGCCGTGGATATACGATATACATTAAGCGCAGGGTTGCCAGCAATAGCACTAATTTTATTAGCACTGTTAATACGTAGCACAGGCACATATTTAGCATTGCTAGGCACAAAACTAAATATAAAGGAAAGATTATTTTGCGTTATTGCATATTTACCCAAAGCAACAGTGCAAGCTGCTATAGGTGCATTGCCGTTAAGCATGGGTTTACCTAGCGGTAATATTATACTTTCAGTTGCAGTGCTTGGTATACTAATAACAGCACCACTGGGCGCTTTTGGCATGGAAGTAACATGCGAAAAATTTTTGACACAAGATTAAAAACACCACGTTACTTTAAAAATAGGCTTTAACCTGTTTTTAAAGTAATGTGGTGTTTATGTTTTTTATGATGTTGTAATTAAGTTTTGTATTTTTAAGCTAAAGCTTTTTTCTTTAACCAAGTGCCTTGTGCAAGCCTTATTACAAAAATTATGCCACGTAAGGTAAGCTCTAACGACATAGCTATCCATACGCCACGCAAACCATAAATTGGTGCAAGGTATGCACAAAGTGGTATGCGGAAACCCCAAATACTAATGGCATTTAATATAAAGCAAACTTTTGAATCTCCAGCACCTTGCAATGCGCCACTTGCAACTATGCTCAAACCAAAAAATGCTTCGGCAAAGGCAACTATGCGCAAAATTTCAACACCTTTTGCAATAACCTCGACATCTGGTGTAAATATACCCATAAGTACAGGCGCAAATATGTATAGTAGCACAGCGCAAAGCCCCATCAATAAACCGCCAGCGGCAGTACAAAGCCATGCAAAGCGTTTTGCCATATCTTTACGCTCTGCGCCAATTGCTTGCCCTACAAGGGCTATACAGGCTGCTTGCACGCCATAACCTGGTAGGTAGCAAAGTGCCTCGGCATTTACGGCAAGGCTGTTTGCGGCTATGCTAGTTGTGCCTAGCGTGGCAACTATGCTTATCATTGCAACCTGTGCGGATGAAAGCGCCATGCGCTCGGCAGAAAGCGGTAAACCTATTTTATATATGTTGTATAAACAAGTTTTGGTTAGTTTCCAACTACCGCCAAGGCGATATTGCAAAACACCAGGGCGAACAAGGAGTATACGCAACATTAAAACACATGCTATACCAGTTGCAGCAGCTGTACCTATAGCTGCACCAGTAACACCAAGCCCTGCACCCCAAATTGTTATATTAGTGCCAAAAACTGAAACTTCGCGAGTGGGGTTAATCAAAAAAAAGTTAAATATTATATCAAGTGGGCACATTAAAGCGGTTAATAAGCTAGGGGTGCGTGCATCGCCACAACAGCGTAGCATGGAGGCGTAAAGGTTCATGCCTAGTTGAAGTGGTATTGCTATTGCCCACACCATAAAGTACGATGAAGAATCAGCACGTATGGCAGGTTCTGCACCTAGTAGGGTTGGTAAATAAAAGCTAAGGATAACACCCGTTATAGTTAAAAATAACCCAAAAAATATATTGGCTATTATGCCCTGGCGGAAAACATCTCGTGCATCTTGTTCTCTGTGTGCGCCTAAATATTGTGCTACTTGCACCGCAAATGCAGTTGAAATACCTGTCATAACCCCATTAAAAAGCCAAGTGGTAGAGGCTACTATGCCAATAGAAGCCGTTGCACTTGCACCAAGATGCCCAACCATAGCGGCATCAATGTATTGCATAAGTGTTATAACTAACTGGCTTAAAATAGAGGGTATGCTTAAAGATAAAGCAACTTTTGCTGTATCTTTATATGATATACTTTCGCCACGGCGCATTTGTGCCGAAAGTTTTGCGAGATTTGTTGTCATAAAAACCTTCTTTATATAAAAACATTATAATGTGTAATAATTAAATTTATTTGCGTTACTTTTAAATTAATTAGTGTTTTAGTTGTTTTCCAATAGATATTGTACAAGCGAAATGTTGGTTTGTCAAAGTATTTATCGAAAAACGTCTTTTATAATACTATTCATTGCTTTTTCTATTTATAAATGGTACAATTTCCTAGGATAAAAAATATATTTAAAAATCAGAAACCGAGGGAATAATTTATGATACAAACATTGCATGCAAACTTAGCGCAAAACAAAATAGATGCACTGGCTTTTTTAGTTGCATTTTGTGCAGTTGCACTTTTTTTAAAAATAGGTAAAGCAAAATTACCACAAGACCAAGGCCGTCAATTTGCTGTTAACGGGCAAAAATCTAAAGGCAAAGCACGTGGCGCAGGCTTAATATTTGTACCTGTTTCAATTTTAGTCATGCTAGCATTTGTACCCTTTAGCATTGAGTTTGTAATTTACATGGTTTTGTTTTGTGCCTCAATGTTAAGTGGTTATCTGGACGATTGCTCTGAAAAATCATGGAACGAATATAAAAAAGGTGCAATAGATTTTTTAATTGCCATTATAGCTGGTATTACATATGTAGGGTTTAACCCATCAGCATTTATTATATTTGGGCAAAGTTATGCCATACCAGCGCCAGTTTACGTTGTTTTAGCCGTTGTTTTGATATGGACAAGTATTAATGTAACTAATTGCGCAGATGGTGTAGATGGGCTTTCTGCCTCGCTTGTAATAGTAACTATGCTAACGTTTAGCATAGCCTTTAATGCCGAGCTTGGTAGTTTTAACACAGCTACTATTGTTTTTATAGGTGCATTAATTGCTTATTTATGGCTTAACGCCTCACCAAGCAATTTAATGATGGGCGATGCAGGCAGCCGTGCAATGGGCTTTTTTATAGCTTTATTAGCGATGAAAAGCGGGCACCCATTTGCGTATATACTAGCAGGTATAGTTTTAATTTTAGATGGTGGGCTTGGCATACTAAAAATATCACTGAAACGCTTTTTGAAAATTTGGATATTAAAAAACACACGCACACCTTTACATGATGAAGTTCGCAAAAATAGAGGCTGGTCAGATACACAGGTGGTTTTCCGCTTTGTGATATTGCAAATACTTGCCTCAGCTGTTTTAATATTAATTATTATTTAATGTATTAAATATAATTTTAATTTATTATAATTAAAAAACCTTGTGGTAGGCAATGCTTACCACAAGGTTTTTTTATGTATGATTTATTGTGAGTTGTGTGCGAAATAAGACTTGTTAGCACTTGTTTTTTGTAATATAATGTGGTATGCTTTTATTGATGACGTTATATTAAAGCATTTACAATGAGGTTTAATATGAAAAAACTTGCTAATATAATGATAACAGTTATGCTGTTAGTTACAGCGCTGTTAATTTTTGATTTGTATAAAGTTAGTAATACAAATTTGCCTAATAATGATGATACTTCAAGAGTGCTTTTTAATACAGGTTGGCAGTATAGTTTTGATGATAGTGATTTTAATGATTGCAATTCACCACTGGAGCTTGTTGGCAAAAAAGCTGATTTTGTTGTGTTAAAAAATACAGTGCCTGAAATTAATAATGCATTTAACTCGTTACAATTTCATTTATCTAGGTCTATGGTTAAAATATATTTAGAAGATGAGCTTGTGTTTAATATTGATGAAACCAACCTTGCACCAATTGGCAAATCGCCAGGCAACATGCCTTTGTTTGTAACTTTGCCAAATATGCAAGTAGGCGATAAAATAACTATAGAGTTAATACCAGTTTATGGCACAGTGGAAATGTCTAGCTTTTATCTCGCAGAGGAAAGCGCAGGCGTTTATGATATGATTAGCGATGAGCTATTTAACTTTGTGCTTTCTGCAATAATGACAGTATTTGGTTTAGTAGAAATTGCTTTTTACATATTTGTAGGTCGTAAAAATAAAGCTATACATATGTTGCATTTAGGCTTTTTTACATTAATAGCAGGGCTTTATACTTTTACAGTCCTAACAATGCTATCTTTAGTTTTTGGTGAGCCTTATATTGTTTCAGTTGCGTCTTATTTATTGTTAAGCTTATTGCCAATACCGCTATTATTCTTTTTTTGCACAGCGTATGAGCTTAAATTTAATATGCATTTATATGCATTAATTATTTTACACTCGCTATATTGGTTTGTAGTAACAGTTTTGCAATTAAATGATATAATGGACGTAAGGCAGTCATTAAAAGTATGCCATTTATTGTTAGCAGCCTCAATATTATCTGTTATAATAAGTGCTATTTGTGAAATTGTAGTATATAAAAATAAAAAAATGCGTGTGTTTATTGTTGGTGGCATAACATTATGTGCTTTTTCGATAGCAGATTTAATCACGTATTACTTTGCATATGAGCATTATATGTCAACTTATTTTAAACTAGGCGTAACTAGTTTTTCAGCTGTTTTATTTTTAGGCTTCACAAGCGAACTAGCTGAAATGATAAAACAAAACGCACATACAAAATTGTTTGAAAAACTAGCGTATCAAGATATTTTAAGACGATTTGATAGTTCTGGCATAATCTGTTTTAATGAGAGCAAGAAAAAGAACAGGAGGAAGAAAAATGAAGTTAAATGTTTTATTAGTATGCGGATCTGGAGCTAGTTCTGGTTTTATGGCAGCCAAA
>CAYJJL010000135.1:0-6336 GCA_964370455.1 uncultured Faecalibacterium sp. | reverse complement strand
TTGTAGGCAGTGCCACAACGGCAGATTGTGTATCATGCCCTGCAACTGCAATAACTTTTGCACCTTTATACTCGCCTATTATGCTACCACTTTTAACTATTGGCGCAAACAATTCTTTTTTAATTGCAAATTTTTCTAAAACTTCACTAGATAACCCTTGTAAAGTTAAATTGGCCATTTGCGAAGTTGAAAAAATAGGTTTTTCGCATACTTTAGTGCCACATAGCATATAAGCAAATAAATCTGGCATAAAAACCATGGTTTTTGCATTTGTTAAATCTTCAGTTAATAATTGCATTAATGTGTTAATTTCCATTATTTGTGTGCCTGTTTTTGCATACAAATCTTTTAGTGGCATCACACCGCTAATTTTTTCTAGCACGCCATCTGTGCGGTTATCCCTATAACACACAGGTAACGAAATTAACTTACCATTTGCATCTAGCAAACCATAATCAACGCCCCAAGTATCAAAAGCTATACTATCAACTTTTTCAGCTTTTTCAATAGCTGTATAAACTTCGTCCAACAAACTATAAAAATCCCAACACAACTTATCTTCATGCAAAATTGCATTGTTTTCAAAGCGATGTATCTCGTTGTAACTTAACTCGCCATTAAAATATTCACCTATTATTGCACGCCCACTAGAAGCACCAAAATCAAACGCAAGAACTCTTTTTTTCATGCCTTAAACACCACCTTTTATGTGTAAACCACAAGTAATTTCAAGGAAAGTTATTTATACAAAGCGCCATAATTATCGCAAGCACGATAATCTTGCCCTTCTTTATCCATGCCAAAGGCATTCCAGCAAGCAGGGCGGAAGATATCTGTTTCTGACACATTATGCATTGAAACAGGTATACGCAACATTGAGCAAAGTGTGATAACATCTGCACCTATGTGTCCGTGGCTAATTGCGCCGTGGTTTGCACCCCAGTTGTTCATAACATCATATGCGCTAGCAAATGCACCCTCGCCTGTTGTGCGTGGCACAAACCAAGTGCAAGGCCATGTATAATTTGTGATTTTCCAAAGTTTATCTGAAACTTCCTCTGGTAATTTTATTGTCCAGCCCTCAGCAATTTGTACCACTGGGCCTATGCCTTTTATTAGGTTTAAGCGTATCATGGTTACAGGCATTTCAGCGTTTGTCAAAAATCTTGAAGAATAACCGCCACCACGGAAATATCCAAACTCCGCCGCTGACCATTCAGTTGCATCTGTTATTGCTTTCATGTCTTGCTCTGTTACATCATACCAAGGTTTCATGCAGTTGTTACCATCACTATCAATTGCTGCACCACTACCATCAAGGCACGCTGCGCCACTGTTTATCAAGTGTATTAAACCGTCGTTTTCCTTTGCTATGCCAGTTAGTTCGTGCCCTGTTTCTGCTTTAACTGCGTCTGGGCTCCAGTATGTGCGCACATCAGCAAATATTTGTGCTTTGTTTGTCAACAGCTTCATAAACATCATGCCAACGCCATTTAACACATCGTTTTCGGTTGCCAATATATATGGCTCACGTACGCCGTTCCAATCAAAAGAGGTATTAAGCATAGCCTCTGGGAAATCCGCATTTGGGTAAAAATCTGTCCATTGACGTTGACCTTGAAAACCAGCGGCAATTGCGTTATGTCCTAGCATTTCTTCCTCACAGCCTGCTGGTAAATTAGGGTTGCCGTTCATTAAATCTTTAATGATGCACGCCATTTTAACTACAAATTCCCAATCTTTTTCGCTACCTGCTACATCTTTTTGTAGTTCAACAGGGTTAACGTTTATGCCTTGTTTGCAGTTTGTTTTTACCCACGCTAAAGCTTTTTGATACTCTGCTTCATCGTAAATCCCCTCCGACATACTGCGTATAACCTCAGTTTCATCAACTGATTCCATACGCATGCCTAGGTAATCCTGCAAAAACTCACTATCAATAATCGAGCCAGCTATACCCATGCAAACTGAGCCAATTTGCAAATATGACTTACCACGCATTGTAGCTACCGCAATAGCCGAACGACCAAAACGCAATAGTTTTTCACGCACATCATCAGGGATATCCGTATCGTTTGCTTGTTTAACATCACGGCCATAAATACCAAAAGCAGGCAAGCCTTTTTGTGCGTGACCAGCCAAAACTGCGGCTAGGTATACAGCACCAGGGCGAGCAGAGCCGTTAAAGCCCCACACACCTTTGATAGTTGTTTTTTCCATATCCATAGTGTCTGAACCATAACCCCAGCATGGTGTGACAGTTAGTGTAATATCAACACCCTCACGGCGGAATTTTTCCGGACAAGCGGCGGATTCCGCCACACGGCTAATTGTTGTATCCGCTATAACAACTTTAACAGCTTCACCATTTGAGTATTTAAGGTTATCTGTAAAAAGTTTAGCGGCAGATTTAGCCATGTTCATAGTTTGCTCTTCTAAGCTACCACGCACATCTAATACTCCACGACGCCCATCTATTGTAGGACGTATGCCTATTACTGGGTACGAACCAATTAATCTATTATTTGCCATTGTTTATTCCTCCATTTATTATAAAAATTATACTTAAGTAAGTTTTTTATTATCTTTTAATAATTATCTATCTTGTGGCTCTGTGGTATCAGTTTTAGGGTATTTTTTATAACCAGGATGCTTGCCTGTAACACCATAGTAACTGCGCAAATTAATTAATTTATCAATGTTTTCACGGCTAATATCGTAGCTACCGCCTAGTATTATTGCGTTTATGGTAATCTTCGCCCACAGCTCTAGGCTTTCCATTCGGTAAAATGCTGTCACAACATCACTTCCAACAGCTAGTGCGCCATGATTTTCCAGTAGCATAACATCATGTTCCTCTAAAAATGGTTCAATTGCATTTGGCACTTCCACTGTGCTAGGCGTGCCATAAGGCGTTAGTGGAACAGAACCTATAACCGCTACATCTTCAATCATGTTATACATATCCATTGCCCTGTGTGCTACTGCAAAACCTGTTGCTCCTGGTGGGTGTGCATGTATAACAGCACCAACGTCATCACGTTTTTCGTAGCATTTTAGATGCATTTTTATCTCGCTTGATGGTTTAAGCCCATCTTGTGCACTTAATATTTCGCCTTTTGCATTAATATGTATAAGTTTTTCAGGTGTGATAAATGCCTTGCTCATGCCTGTTGGTGTAGCTAAAAATGTACCGTCGTTTAATTTTACCGTTACATTGCCATCATTTGCTGCTACCCAGCCAAGTTGCCACATCTTATAACATATATCACATATTTGTAATTTTAATTCTTCCATTATATGCTCCTTGCTAATTTGTTAATTTTGTTAGTAATATTATAATTATACTATTGCCTTTAATACATTGCTTGTTATATAATAGAAAAAAGTATAACGATATTGAGGTTTTGCTATGAGGTTCTTAGCTGCACACGAAAACTCTAAAAGAGGTAGTTTTCACTTTCCATATGAGCTTTATAATATAGATACCACTCACCCACGCTACCAAATGCCTTTTCACTGGCATGTAGATTGTGAGCTTATTAGAGTTACCCATGGCGAGCTAACACTTATGCTTAACGACAATAAATTTCAGCTACAATCTGGCAACTCTATCTTTGTGCCAAGTGGTGTTATACACGGTGGTACACCACAAGATTGCAAGTATCAATGTGTTGTTTTTTCGTTTGAAAAATTTACACAGATTAACGCAACTCTTTTTAAACAATACGAAAAAGAGCTTGGCCAAGGTGATTATTTACCGCCTGCTTTTTTTAATAACGACCTAATAAACAATTTATTTAGCGCTATGGAAAAACGACACACTGGCTATGAATTTATAGTTCAAGGCGCTATTTTACAACTAATTGGCGAATTGATAGCACAAAAGCAGCAAAGTACACCCACACAAACAAGCAGTGGCGATTACCGCCGTATAAATAAAATAAAAGCTGTTTTGCGTTTAATACGCAAAGATTACGCAAAACCATTAACACTTGATATGTTTGCAGATGTAGCACAGTTAAACCATCAATATCTTTGTAAATCGTTTAAACGCATAACAGGGCGCACGCCTATTGATTACCTTAATTATTATAGGGTTGAGTGCGCCGCTGAGCTTTTGCAAGCAGGTGAGCTAAATGTAACAGAGGTTGCGCTTTCGTGTGGGTTTAACGACCTTAGCTATTTTATAAAGCTATTTAAAAGACAAAAAGGCATGTCCCCACGAGAATTTAAAAAGACATTTGTAATTTGATTTCATATTTTATACTCTCAATGTAAACCACAAATCATTGTTGTTTCGCCTAGGCATTAAAGATAGTGGTTTTTCAGATAATAAAAAATAAGCTGTGATGAGTTCTCATTTAAACTCATCACAGCTTATTTATGTTATCGGTTATTATCACCTTTTGCTATATTCCCCCTTGCTTTAATCTCTTCTTTAAACTGATTGGTTAGTAAGGTCTCTTTCTGAATAAAGATTTTCATTGCCATTAAATGCGCGCATAGGTTTTTTGCCGCTTACTTGCAAATTGTAATCATGCATTCTCCAAATAGAGAATATGCAAGGTATGCCAAACTCAATAAAAATAGCAATAGCAATAGTAGCAAGTAACCATTGTACGGAAGTCATAAATACCCTCACTTTCTAAATGTTGAATTTACATGTATTTAAAATTTTTTAACTACATGTTATTACAAGCACATTATAACATACACTTATTGCAAAAGCAATACATTTTGAATAAAAAAACACTTATTTAGTTGATTATTTTATAGCATTTTAACCAAGTAAAGTGCTAATGTTCTAATGTCTGAAATTTATGCATTTTTATCAAATTAATATTTAAAATTAAAAATTTTAACGCAAAACGCCGAAATGTTTGATATATAAAACTTTTTGTTTTGTAACTATTGTTTTTTTGTAAAAATACTGTATACTATCATCTGGTGAGTTTGTTTAGTAACAACAACCTTTATGTTTACTAAAGCTAAACAAAATAAATGGAAATTGAAAAAACTTACCATTTTTTTAAACCGCAACATACTTAATGGCGCTACTTGTGGCGCTGTACAAACAGAAAGCTTGTGTAATAATGGATATAGGCCATAAAATTAAAGAACTGCGAGTACAAAAAGGTTTAACTCTTGAAGAACTTGCCAGCCGTAGTGAGCTGACAAAAGGTTTCTTATCGCAAGTGGAACGCAACTTAACCTCGCCTTCTATCGCAACTTTGGGTGATATATTAGAGGCTTTAGGTACAACTTTGGGTGCTTTTTTTAAAGCCGATAAAGAAGAACAACTTGTTTTCCGTCAAAAAGATTTTTTTATTGATGAAAAAGAGGGCTACACCATAAACTGGATAGTTCCAAACACTCAAAAAAACGAAATGGAACCAATACTAATAGAGTTGCCACAAGGTGGGAAATCCTTTGCGATGGAGCCACACAGCGGTGAGGAATTTGGATATGTGCTTGAGGGCTGTATAGTGCTTGCTTCAGGCGAGCAGGAGTATATAGTGCATAAGGGCGAAACTTTTTACCTTTATGGCAAGCGAGATCATTTTTTAAGGAATGACAAAAAAACCACAGCAAAAGTTCTTTGGGTATCAACACCACCACTTTTTTAACTTTTTTAATTAGGAGTACGTAGATGAAAAAACTTATACAGTTTAAAAACATTGTCAAAAAATTTGATAACAAGCTTGTTTTAAAAGGTATTCACCTTGATATATATGAAAACGAGTTTGTTACCTTGCTAGGCCCTAGTGGCTGTGGTAAAACCACGCTTTTACGCATTTTGGGCGGTTTTTTAACGCCTGATGAAGGTTCTGTATTTTTTGATGGTGCTGACATTTCAAAACTCCCACCTTATAAACGTGAGGTAAACACTGTTTTCCAAAAATATGCGCTTTTTCCACACATGAACGTATATAACAACATTGCTTTTGGCCTTAAAATAAAAAAAGAACCAAAAGATATCGTTGAACAAAAAGTGCGACGCATGCTAAAACTTGTTAACCTTGAAGAATATGCTGAACGCAGTATAAACCAAATGAGTGGTGGCCAGCAACAACGTGTTGCAATTGCACGTGCGCTTGTTAACGAGCCAAGTGTTTTGCTACTTGATGAACCTCTAGGCGCACTAGATTTAAAATTGCGCAAAGAGATGCAACAAGAACTTAAAAAAATACAAAAAGAAGTTGGTATTACATTTATATTTGTTACCCACGACCAAGAAGAAGCCCTGACAATGAGTGATAAAATTGTTGTTATGAAAGACGGCGAAATACAACAAATTGGCTCACCTACTGATATATATAACGAACCTACAAA